>CAZTDB010000057.1:0-9557 GCA_964612385.1 uncultured Ignavibacteriaceae bacterium | reverse complement strand
CACGCTTGAGCTTACAACCGGAATTCCGCAAGCCATTGCCTCTAACGCAGATAATCCAAAGCTTTCCGATTGAGAAGGAATTAAAAACACATCTGCCGAATTTAAAATTTCTACAAGACCTTCCTGCTTTCCAAGAAATTTTACATGCTCGCAAAGATGTAACTCTCTGCACAATCTCTCGCATTCCGATCTTTCCGGACCATCGCCAACTAAAATTAATTTGGCGGGAATCTCTTTAATTACCTGCTTTAAAATTCTAATTGTATCCGGCACTCTTTTTACTGTACGGAAATTTGAAGTATGAACCAATATCTTTTCACCATGCGGTGCAAGTGACTTTCTAAATACGCAATCCTTTATCGGCTTGTAAACCTCCGTATCAATGAAATTTGGAATTACATCAATGTTCTTTTCGATTGAATAATTAGTTAATGTCTTTTCTTTTAAGAACCGCGAAACAGCCGTAACACCGTCGCTTTCCTCAATGCTGAACTTAACCAGCGGAAGAAAGGAAGGTTCTAATCCCACAAGCGTAATGTCTGTTCCGTGAAGGGTAGTTGTTACCTTCAAATCCAATCTGTCCTTCAACATTTGTTTGGCAAGATAAGCGCTGCTTGCATGCGGAATAGCATAATGAACATGAAGCAGATCTAATTTTTCATATTTAGCTACCTCCACCATTTTACTTGCCAGCGCAAGGCTGTAAAGCGGAAATTCGAACAGAGGATAGTTGCTAATTTCAACTTCATGAAACATTATATTTTCAATAAACTTAGTCAGTCTGAAAGGAAGTGCATAACTAATAAAGTGAATTTCGTGTCCTCTAAAAGCAAGCTCTTTACCAAGCTCGGTAGCCACTACACCGCTGCCGCCGTATGTAGGATAACAGGTGATGCCAATTTTCATAGCTTTATTTATTTCTTTAATTTTATTCGTATTGTTTTTGAAAAGAATGCCGTCAAATATAACTATTTAAAAAGAATATTGAACTTTAAGCAATTTATTAACGCACGTTACGGAGAAATTATTATTAACACGAAAAGCTCATCCCATCCAAAGGCTGTTTGTAAAAGATTTGTAAATCCTCTATCCATAGGATGCTGTGCACGAAGTCAACTCTCAAAAAACGTCATAGATGTTTAATTATTGTAGATAAAGATTGTGCTGACCGAGTGAGCATCCTCGTAGAGGATGAATTAGAGCGATGTTTTATTGTGCTAAACATAAATAATTAAAACGGTTAAGGGAATTATACATGAAAATTAAGTTGGCGCCTGTGTGAAATACTTCGGGACATTTAAAAATATATTTAAACTCCTTTAAGTTTAACAGCAATTTACCATGAAATTATTTAAACGGATTCGCCCTCTCAATTATAACCATATACGCCGACAAATATTCCGGCGTGAAGCAGAAGCAGCTTTTTTTAGTAATAAAAAATTTAAGCTTCCTCTAATACCGGCAATGGATCAATCTCATGTAAATGAATTTAAATGGAACTATCCTTTTAATTTTTATAACAGCATTGAAGAATATAAAAAAGCAGGATCGATCCTTTGTAAGATTGAAAACGAGTCCGGTATTATTACCGAAGCGGAAAAAGTAATTGAAAATAAATACAATTTAATTGGATCGGGTGAAATTTATCTTGGAGAAGAGATAAACTGGCATTACGATTATAAAGGTAACTATGAATGGAAAAAGTCTTTAAGCTGGCGTGAAAATTTTTTTGAATTTCCCGATGGTGTAGATATAAAATTTCCGTGGGAGCTTGCCCGTTTTCATCAGGCTTTAAAGCTTGGTAAAGCCTATCTAATAACGGGCGATGAACGGTATACGGAAAAATTTTTAAGCCTGTTGAATGATTTTACCTCGGAAAACCCCTTCTGTGTAGGCGTAAATTGGATTGATTCGTCTGAGGTTTCGATTAGACTGCTAAATGTACTTTTTGGTTTTGCATTCTTTCTTCCCTCAGAAAAAATTGATGCCGGTGTTTTTAACCGGCTAATAGAGTTTACACTTCATCATTCAATTTATATTGAAAATAATCTTAGTCATTCTCCACCGCGGGGATTCAACTATCTTTCAGAGTTAACTGCAATGGCTGCTTCCGGTTTGTTGTTTAAAGATTCAATCTACGGCAAGAAAAATTTGAGTTTTGCCCTAAGCGGTCTGGAACGGGAAATAAGAAATCAGATTTATAAGGAAGGAACAAGCTGGAGTCAGTCAATTCCATTCCATTCAATAATACTTGAGTGTTTTTACCTCAGCAAAATAATTTTAATGAAAGCAGGCATTGAAGTTTCAAAAGAATATAACGAAAGATTGAAAAGAGTTTTTACAGTTCAAAGCGAATACCTGCGAAACGATTTTTCTGTACCGCAAATTGGAGACAGCTATTCGAGCAAAATAATTCCATTCAATTTAAATGATTCACGGATTGATTATTCATACCCAATGAACATCTCAGTTATAATGTGCAGGGATGAAAGCAGTAAAAATTTGAAGCCACATCCATCGGCAGAAGTTTTATTTCTTTTTGGCTGCAAAGGCATAGATGATTATAAATTAGTTCCGGCTGAAGAAATTCAGATCAGCTCAATTGGATATAGACAGGCAGGACACTTTATTTTAAAAACACCCGATTTACATTTCTTTTTTGATGCGGGAGAGATAGGCGGTAAAGGTTCCGGTGCACCCGGACACAACGATACATTTACATTTGAGCTTTACTATAAAGGCAAAAAATTTATAGTAGATCCGGGCACTTATTCATACTATAATAAATCGCTTCGCAATAAGTTTCGGTCAGTTAAATATCATAATACTATTTGCATCGATAACGAATTGCTTAGTGAGTTTGATGGGCTTTTTCGAATAAAAGAAGATTTGACAAAACCTAAAATTTTAGAATGGCACAGCGATCAGGTTGAAGATTTTCTTTCCGCCCAGCATTATGCTTATACGAGATTGCGCGATCCGGTTATTATCAAAAGAAGCTTTCATTTTTTTAAAGAAAAAAAGCTTATCAGAATAAAAGATGAATTCTTCGGAGGTAAAAGCCACAGCGCAGTGTTCAATATCCATTTGTACCCCTCGGTAGAAGTTCAAAAAATTTCTGAATCGGATTACACTGCAGCTAACACAGGTGCGCAAATAGGAATAAGATTCTTAACATCGGCGGATTATTTTTCATCCGGTATTTTTGATGCTGATTTTTCGGAAAAATACGGCGCGCTTGAAGCGTCAAAAAAAATAGTATTCAACCTAAAGGAAAATTTCCCTGCATTTTTAATAACAGAAATTACACTTCTATAGCCGCTTCAATTTGTACAAACCTAATTGATTTTAATATTATTACTTTTTTGAGTGCTTATAATACGGTTAATTATTATTTTAGAGGTGTCAGAGTGCTGTGCTATTTGTAAAAAATAAATAAACTAGATAAGGAGTGATCAAAATGATTGGAATGAGCTTTATCAGTTTTCTCATCCTTCTAGTAATCAGCATTGTAGTCTCGGCTATTTTGCATTTCGGATTCAAATATTATGTTCGGCCCGGCATAAATTCATTCCTGTCAAAAGTAGTAATTGGATGGATAGGTGCCTGGCTTGGTTCCCCCGTGCTCGGATATTGGTTCGAGGGCTTGAACTATGAGGAGGTATACTACATTCCTGCAATCCTCGGTTCAATTGCAGTTTTAATTCTTGTAGTTGATTTCGTTAAATCTATTAAATCTCCGCCTGCAGCATAAATATTAGTTCTTTTCTATCACTGACTGTATGCTAAATACACCCCACAGCACTCTACCTAATATAGCTGCAGAATAGGATTTGGTAGGTTGGGTTTAATGTTGATGTGCGGTTCTGTTTGAACCGCACAAATTTATATGTGATGCAGTAAGTATAATCGCATCAATTAAATATATTTTCCTCATTTACGGCTTGAGAAATCATTTGATTTTTATTACTACCGAGGTAATTTCTATTAGCTGGTAAAGATGGTATTTCTGCTCATCGATCTCTCTGCGTAACATGAGTTTATAAGCAAAAAAATTATTATTGCTTTGGCGGCACCGGGTACTGAGTTCTTATTGTGTAAATATTATCCTTATGTGCGTGGAAGTATTTTACGGTTGCAGACCATGCTGTTGGGTGCCTCTTGGAAACACGGCTTACATACTCACCCCAGAATTTATCAAATGATGCCATATCTTTTGCTGTGTACCAGGTATTGGAATTCCATTCATCTCCCCATGTATGACCAAAGAATCCGAAACTATAAATAAAGCCTTCATCTACAAGCTCTTTTAAAATTGGCGCAAATACTGAATCAGCCATTTTATTTACTTTGGCAACATCAGCCATTTGTACCATATTAAAGCTAACGATTAGCAATGGTCTGTCATCGTTCTGCGCTAAACTATTTCCACCGACGAAAAGAATGACAGCAAAAATTATTGCAAAGAATTTTGAGAACAGTTTCATAACACTATCTCCTTTTTAATTTATTATTGATTATTTATAAATTGGAATTAATTGAGTAAACTCGTAGAAGCATGTCGGATAAACACCATCATGCATACGGATAATCTGCCAACGAGATTAACTATAATAATCTATTTTTTTATTTCTCCGCCATGATCGCCAACCAGCATCCACTTTCCACCCTTTTTCATAAGAATATCTGTCCACCGTCCTCTTTCGGTAGTTGCCTTACCATCTGTATTTTCAATAACCTGTGTGTAGTAATAATGCACAAATGCAAAATCACCATTAACCCAGATTTTAGAAGGAGTTAAAACATGATACTGTATCTTTCCTTTCTTCGTCCAGTAGCTGAAAGATTTTACAACATCATCTTTCTTAGAGGGAGCTTCATTTTCATACCCCCACCCCAAATATGATTCGTCAAAGTATTGTAGAAATGCTAATGGATCACTTTGGTTAACTTCCCAGTACTTTTCAACACCTGCCCATACATCTTTTTGTTCTTTGGACCATTCCTGAGCGGTACTGCTGCCTCTGAATACTATAACAGCGAACAGGACGATAATAATGGCATTTAATTGTTTCATGACTCTTTTTCCTTTATTGATTGTTAAGAAATTATTTTGTCAAACCTTCTTGTTCAGGTAATTTATTTTACAGCGCCACTTTACCGAGTTTAAAAAGTTTATCTCAGATATTTGGGACGCTATTTCATTCATTGGTAGACCTGATTACGTCTGCTGTTATGATCTAAATTATCATACATGAGTCTTCTTTAAAAAGGTGTTTTCATTAAGGAAAAGTTTTGATTATTAAAATTGTTCGAATACAAAATTTCCATATAAGACCTTTTTTGATACGCCTCATACATAATTAAATCATCACCTCACTGGTAAGAATAATGGGTTCAATATTTGTGAAGTTTGATAGATTTGCCATTATTGTTTCTGCGTTGGGTCCGAAAGAATTTTGAAATTCTTGTATAGAATCAAAATACAAATTACCCATAGCTGTAAACGATGCCGGAGAGTCAGGCTCACCTCCTCCGAGTCCCTTTTCAACAGTTGCACCTTTCACCGAATCGCCTAATAATCCGGCAACCATAGGTACATGCTTGCTGCAATAATAATCCATATCAAATGTTTTTCCCTCTGCGTTTGGATAAAGCACGCTTACTTTAATCATTCCTTTTTTCATAAAACCAGCTCCTTTTTAAAATATTAGAAAGTTTTCTTGACTTATCACTTAGCTTTCATCTCAATCTGAATTACTTCAAAAGGTTTATCACCAGTATTTTCCGGCTGATGTGTTGTAGCCGGAGTCCAGATAACTAAACCGGATTTAAATTCTGTCTCTTCTGTTTTCCCGTCCGGAAAAGTAAACTTACCGGTGCCGTCGCTTAAGAAAACCACAACACCTTCGGGATGCGAATGCATATTACCCTTCTCTCCAGGTTCATAAGTAATTCTTAAGACACGCACCTGGTCGTTTTCAAATTCAACTTTGTAATGTTTGGGATCAACTTCTGCAGCATCCTGTGCAAAACCGTACCCCGATAAAATTATCACTGCAAATAATACAGTAAGTATTGCAAGTAACTTTTTCATGACCCTAACTCCTTTTTAATTTATTAATGAATATTTAATTGACTCTGCCATTGAATTCCCCGTTTCTTCTTTTTTTATTGTATTTCTATTGTTCCATCGGAGGAATAACACCAAGCTGCTGAAGGAAACCCAAGTCATCCATGTAATCTAATTCCTCAGCAATTTTACCATCAACGATTCTTGTTACAGAAACACCTCTTACGGTAATTGTTTTTCCTGTAGCAGGAATACCGCTGAATTCACCTGAATGAGTTCCTGTAAAGCTCCATCTCTTAACCACCCGATCGCCTGTGCCAAAAACTTCTTCAACTTCAAAATTGATATTAGAAAAGCTGGTTAAAAATGCGCCAAAATATTCTTTGCCTGCTGCAGGACCATTCACAGTATTTGTTACTGTTTTATTTACATAGTTTGATGCAAAGTGAGTATCAAACATATCGAGATTTCCTTTGTTCAGAATTTCGTCCCAAACGTGTGTGTACATTTTAATATTCTCTTCAACCCGGCTATCTTTATTTGCACAGGATGAAAACAATATTGTTGTTAAGAGGATAGCTGCTATTGCTAGATTTTTCATGTTACTCCTTTTAGATTAGTTTATGAATTCGAAAT
The DNA here is from genome assembly GCA_964612385.1 of uncultured Ignavibacteriaceae bacterium. Taxonomy (GTDB): domain Bacteria; phylum Bacteroidota; class Ignavibacteria; order Ignavibacteriales; family Ignavibacteriaceae; genus JAGUYG01. The sequence goes on along the minus strand of CAZTDB010000057.1, from coordinate 2,848 downwards.
TATTATTGTCCGTTGAGCCACTGCTCAAAACTTTTATTTGGTTTACCATTGAGGTAACTCCAATCGGGTTTAAGCCGCAATCCGCTTTTACTTTTCCAGATAAATGAAATGGCATCGTCTGCTTCTGTTTTATTAATAACGCTTAGAAGGAAAATTTTCCTGTTTCCGAGATTTGTCGGATTCACATCTGTAATTATATTTTGAGCGAAGAGTGCATTTTTAATTATTTCAATTTGCCGCAGGTCGTAGCTTCCCCAAACAATACCATCTCTGCCAGAAAGAAAATCGTAATCCTCATAAACAACAGAAATTTCAACCGCGCTTCCGAATGGGATATAAACCGGATTTCCGTCAATTAGATTACTCCAGTCTATTGACTTATTGTTCTCAAGTTCAATTCTCCCAATATCTGTATAGATTCCTTTAATTTTTATCAGCTTCAAAAACTACAACCGTTCATAGTGGATTATTTAATAAAAATTGCCGATGCTAAAGTAGACTTATGGAAAGCAGATATCTTGCACTATTTGCGCAATTGTTTGGACTTTTTGTTCGTTTAGTTGGGTTTTCAATTTCAATTGAAATTTACGGTTAGAAGTGTGTCCTCTTTTTTATTATAGACGGGGTGCGGGAGAGACGGAGAAACGGGGGAATCAGGAATGAGAGAAATGGAGAAGTAGTTCTTTTGCTTTCAGATTCCCCGATTCCCCTTTTCTTCCTTCCTCTACTTAATCAACCTCTTATCGGCAGCTAAAATCATCGAAACAATTTGTGCAGGAATCTGATCATATTCTTTGTCTAATTTATCTGTTACATCACCATGCAAATATTCATATCTCATGCTAAATTCTAACCAAAAATATTTGTCAAATGACTCTTGGAGAAATTTCTCTGTGCTGCTTTGTGTAATTTCTGCGGTTCTCGATGTAACAAAAAAAGTTACACAGAGCCGCACAGAAAAGGCACAATGAGCCACAGAGAATTGAGAGATTTTTTTTGTAATCATTACTAAATATAAATTTTCATATTTTCTCTGATTCCCCGATTCTCTTTTCTCCCTGTCCCTTAAATTCCGACGGCGTTACACCAAACTGTTTCTTAAACGCTCGTGAAAAATAAGCTTGATCGTTAAAACCAACCTTATAACAAATTTCGGCAACTGTTCCGGCGTTTTGTTTTAACAGGTCGGCGGCACGCTGTAAACGAAATGAACGTATTAATTGTCCCGCCGGCTGATCTACAAGTGCATTGAGTTTTCTGTTAAGCTGAGAGACGCTCATGTTCAACCGGTCGGATAGATTATCTACGCCAAAATTATAATCTTCAAAATGTTTTTCTAATATGCCGATGGTCTTCTCTAAAAATTCTTTATCAACAGAAACCGCAGTAACTTCAGAAGGTTTAATAATAGTTGCTGTACTGAAACGTTTTCTCAACTGCTTCCGCTGATGAATTAAATTAATTACTCTTACTTTCAATTCTTTTGCACTGAAAGGTTTAGTAAGATAATCATCAACTCCCGTTTCAAGCCCTTCTATTTTATCGTCAAGACCGGCTTTAGCGGTAAGCATAATAACCGGGATGTGACTGGTTTTTTCATCTTTACGAATTGCTTTGCTAAACCGGTAGCCGTCCATTCCGGGCATCATTACATCGGTTATAATCAGATCCGGAATTTCAGTTTTTGCAATTAAAATTCCTTCCTCGCCGTTAAAACCTTCAAGAACATGGTAATCGTTTTCAAGCTGTTCACGAATATAAGCCCGCACATCGGAGTTGTCTTCAACAATTAAAACAATTTCTTGCTGACGGATGCCGGTTTCCGGATAACCAATATCCGACGGAACTTCTCTCTTCAATGAGTCTGAGCTGTTATCTTCAAATATGAAATCATTATCGGAAACTTCTGTTAATTGCTCTTTCTCTTTTCTCAAATCACCTAAAGGAAGAATAATTGTAAACTCAGTCCACTCTCCTTCCCGACTGCTAACCGTTATTTTCCCCTTGTGCAATTCAACCAATTCTTTTGTCAGGGCTAAACCGATTCCCGTTCCCTCATGTTCTCTAGTTATTGAGCCGTCAACCTGGTAAAAACGATCGAAAATATTTGGAAGACGGTTTGCTGGTATTCCGATTCCTGTATCCTTGATTTTTATTTCAACTAGCGATTCCCCCTTTATTTTTATTGACACATTTATTTCGTCCTGCGCAGCGGTAAACTTAAATGCGTTTGATATAAGATTGTAAAAAACTTTCTCCATCTTATCGGGATCAAAAACTACCGGGACGTTATTCAATTCAGTTTCAAACTTCAAAGAAATCTGTTTTGCAGCAGCTAATGATTCAAAGGAATAGAAAAGACTTTTAAGAAATGAAACCACATTATACTGTTCGGCATTTAATTTCATGCTTCCTGCTTCGAGCTTTGACAAATCCAAAAGCTGGTTTATTAAAGTAAGAAGTCTTCTTGCATTCCGGTTTGCTACCTGCAGTTTTGCTTTTTTCATATTTTCGATATTGGAAGACATAACGCTTTCGATCTGCCCGAGAATTAAAGTAAGAGGCGTGCGAAACTCATGAGATATATTTGCGAAGAATTGTGATTTTAATTGATCAAGATTTCGCAGTATATCCGTTTCAACCTTTTCAAGCTTAAGCTGATTTTTAAGTTTTATTCTTGATAGCTCATACCGCCGTATTAAATAAAGACCGGAAATAATTAGAAGTCCATATAAAATATATGCCCATACAGTGCTCCACCATGGCGGTGTTATAATCAGCTTTATTGAAGTTCCTGCCTCGTTCCATACCCCATCATTGTTCGAACCCTTAACACGGAATACATATT
>CAZTDB010000056.1:0-9641 GCA_964612385.1 uncultured Ignavibacteriaceae bacterium | reverse complement strand
AAAGGACTCCTTCGGAGAGAAATCTTTTCGAAATAATAGATTTCTCCCTTCGGTCGAAATGACAATGTTACTTTTTAGTCACCCTCCATATTGCCCGGATAGAAAGCGGGTATGAACAATTACGCCCTTCCTATGCAATATCGGCAGTGGAGAGGAAGAGAGGTTTGTCGAGAGACGAAATCATTTATAAAAACCAACAACTTATACAATACAACATCCCCAAAGGCAGCGAGATAAAACTAATTACCCTCATCTTTGGATCACTTTCCGATATCTTCATTCCACAGTTCTGGATGGCTCTCTATAAAATTGCTCATCATTTGAATACATTCTTCATTGTTCAGGTCAATTACTTCTACTCCGTGTGACTTCATAAATTCAACTGCACCGGAGAATGTTTGAGATTCACCGGCTATAATTTTTTTTATCCCAAATTGCACAACAGCCCCGGCACACAAATAGCATGGCATTAATGTAGAGTATAAAACTGTGTCTTTGTAACTACCTATTCTTCCCGCATTCATTAGGCAATCTATTTCAGCGTGTATCATCGGATTATTCTCCTGAATGCGCTTGTTATGTCCGCGCCCGATAATTTGCCCTTTCTTTACCAGCACAGAGCCAATAGGAATTCCGTCTTCGCTCAAGCCTTTCTTTGCTTCTTTGATGGCTTCGTTTAAGAAGTCAATATGTTTATCATCCATAAGAGTTAATTTAAATTTTGGAATTACAACTATAAATTAATATGGATAAAAAATAAAGAATAAAATTGAGAGCGCAGCAAGTATCCACATTCCCGTTGAAACTTCTTTAATTCTTCCTGACAATGCTTTCATTAAAGCATATACAATAAAGCCTGCGGTCATCCCAATACCAATGTTATAAGTAAAGCTCATGAGAATTATTAAACAGAATACCGGAATCACTTCAGTTAAATCATCGAAGTTTAATTTTGCGATTGGAGAGATCATTAACATTCCCACAACAATTAATGCCGGTCCGTATGCAAAAGAAGGAACAGCCGAGAACAACGGTGCAAAGAATAAAGCAGTAAGAAACAGAAAGGCAGTTACTACTGCTGTAAATCCGGATTTGCCTCCTGCTTCAACACCGGTAGCCGATTCGATGTAAGCTCCAGCAGTAGTAGTTCCGACTAAAGAGGCGAACACTGTGGCCAATGCATCCGCCAGCATCGGTTTTTCAATTTCGGGTAATTCACCTTTTTCATCTAATAAATTTGCTTTGTAGGAAAGTCCGATTAATGTTCCCATCGTATCAACAAAATCCATTACGAAGACAGTAAGTATTACCGCGAAAAATCCCCAGGTAAGTGCGCCCATTAAATCCAATTGTAAAAATATCGGGGATAAGTCCGGTGGTAAGCTTATTAACCTTTCAGGAATTTCAACTATTTGAAATAGAAATGATAGTATTGTAACGGTGATTATTCCAATTAATATTGCACCTGTTACTTTTCGTATCATTAAAAAGCCGATGAAAAGGAAGCCAAAAACCGCCAGTAATATTGAAGCATCGTGAAAATTTCCTACGTGATCGGGAGCGCCGGGGACACCTATCTTTACAATACCTGTTTCATTCAAACCGATAAATGTTAAGAACAAACCAATTCCGACGGCAAAACCGATTTTCAAGCTTTCGGGAATTGAGTTTGCCAGCCAGCTTCTGATTTTTAAAACTGTCAGTATTGTAAATAAAACCCCGCCGATAAAAATAGCACCGAGTGCGGTTTGCCAGCTATAGCCAAGCACTTTAACAACGGTAAAAGCTATAAAAGCATTTTCTCCCATGTAGGGGGCAATGGCAAAAGGACGTTTTGCATAAACCCCCATTATCAGCGTTCCGAAAAAAGCTGTTAAAATTGTTGCAGCCATTGAAGCTTCGAAGGGCATTCCTGCCGCTTCAAGAATTTTAGGATTAACTATAATGATATATGCCATAGTTAAAAATGTAGTTACACCGGCAATTATTTCAGTTTTATAATTAGTCCCTAATTGTTCGAAGTTGAAATATTTACTAATCAATTTTCTCCCTCTTTATTTTGATTGCTAAAGTATAATTAAAATATTTCTATGGAATTGTCAACATGAAGCGTTAAATAAAATGTATAACGACACTGCAGCGGGTTGTACAAAATAAGATTCGATGAACTTTATTGCACACTCGTCTATTGATAACTTTTAAGTTAACTTTGCATCGTGATAAATGAGAGACAGATGGTATTTCACGGACATTACTTTCAAGATTTTTACTTAAAAGTGAGTGATAATGTGAAAGAAAAAATTAGTTATGTCTCTCGTGTAATTAAAACAGTGGAAAAAGTGCCCGGGAAATTTCTAAAGCATTTAGAATGAACTGAAGGACTTTATGAAATAAAGGTACAAGCGAGCAGAAAGAGCTATAGAATCTTTCGTTCTTTTGAGAAGGATAACGTTGTTGTGTTGTTTAATGCATTTCAGAAAAAATCTCAAAAGACTCCCAAGCAGCAAATTGAATTGGCATTAAAACTTAAAAAGGATTACCATTCACTAAAAGGAAAAATAAAATGAAAAAAGACAAAGCAATTAGAAATGCTAAATCATTTGATGAAATTCTGGACATCCAATACGGAAAAATTGGAACTAAAAAACGTGATGAATTCGAAAAAAAAGCGCAATATTTCGTAATAAGTGAAATGCTGAAAAAAGCCAGACGCGAAGCAAACTTAACTCAAGAACAGCTTGCCAAAAAAGTAGGAACTAAAAAAAGTTACATATCGCGACTTGAAAACGGGAGATGCGATATTCAGCTTTCAACCCTTTACCGCATTTTCGAAGACGGATTAGGAAAGCGTATTAGCTTACTTATTGCTTAATTACTCTGTGCAGTAATGATATTAATCAAACGTAAAAAATTAAAAGTCTCTCTTTACACTAAATCTTATCATCAAAAAAGAGATTGAAGAAATTAAAACAGCAATGAATGTTAATAGGTAAGTTGTTTGTCTTAACCTTCCAATTGCATGAGATATATTAATTGAGCGGACATTCAGAAATTCATAAATAGGGAAATAAAGCAGCGCAATTAAAAATATGAAGTAGATGATTACCAATAAAAATGTGATTGAGGCTCCTTGCGAGGATGCTAATCTAATCGGATTTTTTTCGTTATAATTTACAAAAGCAGAGCCCATGCCAAGATTCAATATACCTACCGTTAGGGTTATTAAAGCAGTATTAAATGCCGAAATGGTCAGCAATTCTTTCGGGAAACTGAAATGTGAAAAAAAGTTAACTGCCTGCCCTAAAATCAAAATGAGTGTAAACCAAATTAAGAATCTAGTGTAAATTATTGTATGTGGTTTTAAAGGTGAGTTGAGAACTTTTCCGAATGCCTGCCCCTCTAAACTTACCAAAGGAAAAATAAATCTTAATGATAAAGCTGCGATCAGAAAAATATTAAATAGATAAACCATTAAATAAATTACCGTTCGAAGTTCCGGATTATAGGCATTTAATAATTTGGCATCGAGTCTTGAAATGCTTACGGCAAAAACTATAATTAATGAGATCATAACTAAAAAATGAATCCATTGCCCGGCTTCACGGACGAAAAGCCAAAACTCACGTTTTATGATTGCATTAAATGCGGGGGATAGGATTGAATTATTTTCAAACGCAAACAATTTACTGCTTACCGTTTTTCTTTTTTCATGTCCTTGCAAACTCAACGAAATATTCCAGGTGCTGTAGTAAAACTTCTTCCCTAACAGAATTGCGATGCTAAAAAGAATCAGTGAAGTTAACGCCTGAAGACTGATAAATGGAATTGCGGTTTCAGACTTCGATGCCGACAACCAATATAAAGCCTCAGAAGCCCAATAATTAGGCAGCAGCTTTATTAGCGGGCTATCCATAAAACCAAAGTATGTGTCAATATTCGGATAATGCACCACAATCTGTGTTACAAGCTGAACCGGATCGCTTATCTTAAAAAAGATAATCAAAAGTAAGATATAGCAAATAGTTAATATTGTAACCAGAGTTCTAAAACCTATTCTCTCAGTCAGCTTAAGTAAAAGGAGTAAAATTATTACAGCCGCAGATGCTGCCGAAATCATGAAGGGGATAATCATAAAGAAAAAAGTAACTGCATAAAAACCCCATCCCATTTGAAAGTATGAACCATAGCCGGCTAATGCTGAAATCACTATAAGCATCAGTGTAGTGGAACTGTAAAAAAAATTATCAAGAAATTTTATGGTGAAAAGGGTTGAGAAGGGGATTGGTTTAGAAATTAAAAAAAGTATTTCATTTGATCGATAAAGAGTTGAATATGAAACAACGATATTCCCGATATTAACCGCAACAAAGAAGATGAACATAGCAATCGAAATAAATCGATGCAGTAAAAAAGATCCGATCCTAATTTCTTCAAGGAGATAAGCAGCTATTGATTTTGTAAAGAAAAAAATTCCAATTGCGAAACCTGCATAAACAAAAAAAACCATGAGGTTTCTGATCAACATCATGGGACTAAAATCAACATTCGTCTTTAAAAAACGAATGAGCTTATATTTTAAGATATGCAGAATAGTATTCATTTATTTTCAGATTTAGAACCAGAGCGAGCCTAAGATCATCTATTCAATTGAAGAAAAAACTCTTCTAAATTTTGTTTATGACCCTCCTTAAAGGAATCAATGGATTTCTTATCACCGTCAAAAATAATTTTTCCTTCCTTAATAATTGCGATTTTTGAACAGACCTCCTCAGCAACATTTAAACTATGTGTAGACATGAATACTGCACAACCCTCCGCAGCCTTTAATTTAAGCAGTGTTTTTACGTATTGCGCGCTAAGCGGATCGAGACCAATCATTGGTTCATCAACCAAAATAATTTTTGGATCGTGAAGAAGTACAGAAGCTATTGAAACGCGTTGTTTCATTCCTTGCGAATACTGTTCGGTTCGTTTATCAATCCAATCTCCTATTTTTAGCAGGTCTACAAGCTCATCAATTTTTTCTTTAAGCGATCCAGGTGAGATATTATACAATCCTCCGCAAAAATAAAGAAATTCTCTTCCTGTAAGTTTATCATAAAGAAAAGGCTGATCGGGAACGTAACCGATCATTCGTTTAGCTTCTACAGGATGTTTCAGGATATCTATACCATTAACAATAATATCTCCGGCAGTGGGTGAATATAGTCCGGCAATCATTTTTATTGTTGTAGTTTTTCCGGCTCCGTTCAATCCGAGAAAACCGTACAAATCACCGGCTTCTATTTGAAGACTGACTTCATCAACCGCCTTTAGCGAGTTAAATATTTTTGTCAGGCGTCTCAGCTTAAGCATATAAATCCTCTGAATGAAATTTAAGATAATTAGATGGGATGCGAAATAGTTTTGAAAATTTAGCGGGGATGTTTGAGCACGATTTTCTTACGTGATGGAATCTATAAAAATATACAATCAAGCTTGGGTAATTTCATTAAGATCGATTTTACCGACATCGTCTATGGTAATAGTGCTTAAGTCTTCGTTATTTAAATCATATAAAGTAAGAACTCTTTCTTCCTGATTGCTTATCGCTTTGTACAATATGTTTCGAACCATTCTTGCATTACCGAAACTTTTATCACGACGGTTATAAAGGTCAGTAAAAATTTCTAAGAGAAGCTGCCAAGCTCCTTCGTCTAGCTTGTAACCGCTTTTTTCTGTTATAACGAGAGCAATTTCTAGAAGTTGACGTGGTGTATAATCATCATAAGTAAAGTAATTGGTAAAACGCGACTGCAAGCCAGGATTTGATTCAACAAAATCTCTCATCTCACCTGTGTAACCGGCAACAATAACGACAAATTTACCTTGATAGTCTTCCATTCTTTTTAACAAAGTATCAATAGCTTCTTGACCGAAATCTTTGGACCCGCGCGCTAAAGAATAAGCTTCGTCAATAAATAATGTCCCACCCATAGCTTTTTGAATTACGGCGTCGGTTTTAGTTGCAGTTTGTCCCTGATATCCGGCAACAAGGTTTGATCTATCAACTTCGACAAGATGACCTTTTTCAAGTATTCCCATTTCCTTATAGATTTTACTAAGCAGCCTTGCAACGGTAGTTTTGCCCGTACCTGGATTGCCCATAAATACCGAGTGTAAATTTTTAGGAATCACCTTTAATCCGCGTTGTTCTCGCAGCTTTGCAACCTTAAGGCTGCTCACGAGCTTATCAACTGATTTTTTTACGGACTCGAGTCCGGTAAGTTCAGTTAGTTCTTTTAAATATTCATCAAGAAGCTCCGGGTTACCTTCAATTTTAACTTTCTGCTTTTCTTTTATTCCTGCAATAACGTCTTTAAAATCAATTAAGCGGATAAATTTTATATCGTTTTCTTTTCGTTCCTCTGAAGAAATATCGGCAACTCTTAAAAGATGTTTTTTTAGAGTTGCTTCAACAAGGTCTCTTGCTATTCTTGCATTACCGAAAGATTTATCACGTGATCTAAACAAATCGAAGTAATATCTTCTAAGAGATTCGACAGCATCCTCGTGCAAAATGTGTCCCTTCTCCTCAATTAACTTCGCGGTAATAGCCATTAACTCATCGGGCGAATAATCATCAAAGACAATTTTTTTTGTGAATCTGGATTTTAAACCCGGATTGCTTTCCAGGAAGTCGTTCATCTCATCGGTATAACCGGCAGCAATTACAATAAATTTTCCGCGATCGTCTTCCATTCTTTTCAATAAAGTATCAATTGCTTCCTTGCCGAAGTCCGATCCGCTGTCACCTTTTTTAACTAAGCTGTAAGCCTCGTCGATTAGAAGAGTGCCGCCGATAGCTTTATCTATAATCTGTTTTGTTTTCTCAGCGGTTTGACCGATGAAGCTTCCTACCAATGTCTGCCTATCCACTTCAACTAAATGACCTTTAGGTAAAATTCCGAGTGCGGAATATAATTCACCGAAGAGACGTGCAACTGTAGTTTTACCGGTACCTGGATTTCCTAAAAAAACATAATGAGCCGAAAATTTATCCTGCAAATTCTCGTTTCGTTCATGATAAAATCTTGCAAGCTTTATTAGCTGACTTAACTCATCTTTCACAACACTTAATCCGATTAACGAATCCAGCTTTTTCTGAACTTTGCTTAGCGACTCTTCATTTATTCCTATTGTTACTTTCTTTTCACCGGCACCTTTCAGTGCCTCTTGAATATCTTCTTTAGTTATAGTTGTTAATGCTTCTTTGGTTTTTTCGGCGGCGGGTTTGCGCAGAAAATTTTTTCCATGCTGAACTTTTGCATCATTAAAAATATTCCTCACGAGCCTTGCATTTCCGAATGAATGATCCCTTATCCGGTACAAACGTGTAAATTCTTTCTTAAGAAGATCAAGAGCTTCGGGTTCAATTTGATAATCTTCTTTTCCTGCAATTCCTTTGAAAATTTCGGTAAGCTCATCGGGAGAGTAATCTTCAAACTGAAAGAAGCGGGTAAACCTTGATTTTAATCCCGGGCTGGAATTGATGAACGATGTCATCTCGTCGGGATATCCTGCGGCAATTATTACAAACTGTCCCGCCTTATCGTCCATTCGCTTTAACAATACGTCGATTGCTTCCTGTCCAAAATCCTGCTGGTTGCCGGCTTTTTTTAACGTATAAGCTTCATCAATAAAAAGCAGCCCGCCAACGGCTTCGTTAATAACTTTATCTGTTTTTTGAGCGGTTTCACCAATGAACTGCCCAACCAATCCCGAACGGTCAACTTCAATTACGTGTCCGTTTTGAAGTATTCCCATCGCCTTAAAAATTTTACCTAACAATCGTGCAATTGTTGTTTTGCCTGTGCCGGGCTTTCCAAGAAACACTGAGTTCATTGAGATGGTTTCTTCTGTCTTTAAGCCTAACTTTTTTCTTTCATTAATGAATTTTAGGTAATCGACAAAATCTCTCATCGATTGCTTTACGCTATTCAATCCCACGTAGGAATCCAGCTCGGCAAGAAGATAATCTAGAGATTCGGTTTCATGCGGTTTTAGTGAAGTAAGTTGAACTTCATTCGGCTGAGTGGTGGCAGGCTTTTCGGGATTTACAAACGCCTCGGTTAGGACTTCGGCTTCTTCAAAGTTGACAATTTCTGTGTGCCCGATTAAGAACCATCTTGTGCAGATTTTATTATTTGCTAAATAGATATCAACTTTTCCCTGTCCGCTGCTCCAAAAGCCCGGGTTATCGGTTCCCCAGCTTTGTACAAATTCTACTGTCTTCCACTCTTTCTCTATTCCGAGTTCAAATTGATGTCTTCCAACTTCAACATTATTCAGATACCAAACTGCTAATCCATCTATTATAACTTTTTTATTTCCAAAGAAAGGGTTGTCAATGATAATTTCTACGCCGATATATCTAATAGTTTCTTCGTTGAATTGAAGAAGATAAGTTCTTTTTTCCGTTCGTAAATTTTCAAGCAGATCGTAAGTTTTTACACTGAATACATTGAAGAAAGAATTGGGATATTTTATTAATTCAGTTTTCTTTTCGTACGCGGGATTGATTAATTCAACTTCAGGTTCGAAGAAGGGAATATCTTTATCAATTTCAGCGGGGGAGTGGAATTTCAAAATTTTTTGATAAATGTTTTCAAATTTAGGATTATCCTTGAATCTCTCTTTAAGATGCTCGGCTTTTTCGTAAGCTGCAACGGTTTGAAACATTGCTAGTAATGCATCTAATTCTAATAGGTGTGCGCGGTCATGTTCTTTTGTAAGTGAAGGTGAATTTAAAATATCTCTTGCAGCCCACAGCGAAAACCAATATTCTTTTTGTTTGAATGCCTCGTCGGCTTCTTCGATGTATGATTTCTTCTTGTTGAAAAGTCCGCCAAAAAATCCTTCTTCATAGCCCAAAGTAATTTTGAACCAATCACGAACTTGCTTAAGCTTTTTATTATCATCTCCCGAGGTTCGATCTAATTTATCGAGTTCGATTGCCCGGTCAATTTCTTCAAGTCCTTCAAAATATCTCCCTAATCCAGCAAGTGCTCTAGCCTTATTCAGGTGTGCCCAAACTATTAGATCAGGATTTTTAGAAATAGCCCAGTCGAGGTCAGAAATGGCTCCTTCGAAAATGCTCATTCTCATAAGAAGGAATCCGCGGTAAAGACGGGCATCAACATTATCTGCCGCTGTTTGAACTGCCTGATTAGCAAGCTCGAGAGCCTGATGAGGATTACCGTTTTCGAGGGTTGCCCAGGCAAGGCAGCAAGCGGATCTAAAATCGTACGGCTTTTGCTCATAGACTTTTTTGGCTGCCGTTAAAGCCATACGGTACCTTCCGTTCCTCAAATGCTCATACGCTTCGTCTAATAATTCGTCAAGTTCTTCAGTAATCAAATTTGAAAGTCCCTTAAATTTTGTCTCTGTAGAAACTAAACTGTAATTAACATGATAAAAGTAGAAAATTACGATGTAAAATTACACTATTAGGCGTTTAATTAATAAAGGAAGATTTTTTGCTCTAAAATTTATTAAACCCCATAATCATATTTAATGGGAAAAGATTTTATTTATTAATGAATAAGTCTTCTCTAAAAAGGTATTTTCAGTAAGGAAATTTTTTGATTTATAAAAATATT
>CAZTDB010000055.1:0-9778 GCA_964612385.1 uncultured Ignavibacteriaceae bacterium | reverse complement strand
AGGATGACAATTTAATTCCCGATACCGAAGGCATGACTGCCGGCAGATTGCGTGAAATTATTCAAGAGACACTTGAGAAATTAAATGCTTAAATTTCGGACGCAATTACAAGATTTATTTTACACTAAGGATTTTTTTAATGGGGAATTTTAACATTGAGATAATAAATTGGTGCAGAGAGCGAGTTAATTGTTAGTTATATTTTCGCAATTGTTATGACAAAAGATATAAAATTAAAATTAGAAAACTACTTATTAAGAATTTTGCATAATGAAATTATTATTGCAGATGAATCCTATTTTATTCTCCAAACAATTACCGGATATTGGGACAGGATAAGTATTGAGGGTTATAATTTGTTTTTCAAATCTTTATATTCTACGTACTTTGTTAGATTCTCTTTAGCTTTAACTAAATTATTCGATAAGCCAAGTGCAAATAATGAGACTATAAGTATACCTTTCGTTATAAATTTTATTGAAGATAATTTTTTTAATTTCTTAGTACAAGAACGAGACAATCTAAATCGTCAATTTGCATTGTTAGGCTATGAATTAGAATTCATAAGCTCATTATCAGATAAAGAATTAAATAAAAGAATGATTGAGTATTTTAAGTTAAGACTTCCATCAAATAATTATAGCGAAGATTTAGATTTGTCGAAAACATTAAAAATTATAAAAAAATATCGTGATAAACATTATACACATAATGAGTATATACAGCCAGAATATTTACCCAAAACAACTTTTAAGAAAGCATTAGATCTTTTGGATTTCGCCAAACAATTCGTTTCAATTTTTTCTCTGGCTTATTTAAATATATTCCATTCGGTTAACGGCACAGATTATTTTTTTACTAAAAATGCGATGATGACAAATACATCATTCAAGAGACTATTGGAGAAAGCAAAATTAATGAAGATAAAGAAAATGTAGCATTTGAGAGAATCCCGCCGAAGCCTATTTTATCTTAAATAGAGCCTCGATGGACAGGCTTGTCGAAGTATAATCATGTGTTGGACTAAGCCTTTCTTTCACATTGTTTGGGAAGGCAGCGGCAAAGCTACTTTACTCGAGCAAGCGGCTTGTCTTGTATACTTTTTCGCACTCGGCAGATTAGAAATTTTCAGGTTGGTCTTCACATTTTCGGCAGTATTGTTCAAAGTAGTATTGCTATGAAAATATTTCTAAATATAAAATTTATTTAGCCAAGGCAGCATTGTCGTTCGGGTTGTAGGTTAGTAGCAACGTAATTAGCTCTCTAGCGGAATTATTAAATATTTAGTTATAAAGTTTCAATATCTTTGGCATAGTATCCTAAAATAATTTTGGAGAATAATGGACGATAATATAATAAGCCTATTTTCAGATGTTGAAATTGTTAAAAAAGTTCAAGCTAAACTGCCAAAATTATTTCAAATTGCTGAATTAGAAAGTCAAAGAGCCGGAAGAGCTGGAATGGAAGTCGGTTCAATTCGAGAACGAATAATTGTTTCATTGCTGATTTACAGATTTGGAGAAGAGAATGTTGAAACTGAACTATTTATAACAGAACCGGAAGTTGATGTAAAATTGTTTGGTAACCCAATTTCTATTAAAACAAAAAGTGGAAGCGGTTATTCCGGGGTAAAACTAAGTTGGACTGTTGATGCTCAAAATGCAATAGAATTTCAAAAAACATATTCTCCATCTTGTGATATGATTTACGTTCAAATCAATTGGGAAACTACCGGTGGATTATTTTATTTTCCATTGAATGCCCAAATAGAAATTTTTAATGACTTAGGCAGAAAGAATTATATAAAATTACCGAGCCTAGGCAAAAATCCCAGGGGTGTAGAATTGTCCTCAAGGGGTATGAAAAAATTATTGGAGCATAGCGGCACTCATAAAATCAAGATTGAATGGAAAAAAGAAGAAATAAAATTTAACGCATTTAAAAGATGGATTGATTTATGGGCTCAAGAATAATGTCAACAAAAAATGGAACTAAAACAAGTTCCTTCGGAACACCTGGAAGAATAAATCACGACTCTTCACAGTTCTATAATTCCAGATTGTACGAAGGTTTACTTAATGATAAAAGGATTAATCATATTGAAAACAAAATTCCACAAGAATATTTGAACAAACATTTTTGTCATTCAAGTGAACAAATGACTGAAATACCGGACAACTCCGTTCACTTGATGATTACTTCACCTCCTTATAATGTGACAAAAGAATATGATGAAGATTTAAGCTTAGAAGAATATTTGACTTTACTCAAAAATGTTTGGAAAGAAACTTATCGAGTTTTAATTCCTGGTGGCCGTGCTTGTATTAATGTTGCTAACCTTGGAAGAAAACCATATATCCCTCTTCATAGTTATATTATTAATGATATGTTAAAAATTGGTTTCTATATGAGAGGAGAAATAATTTGGAATAAAGCTTCAAGCGCTAGTCCTTCTACAGCTTGGGGCAGTTGGCTTTCTGCTGCGAATCCAGTTTTACGAGACATTCATGAATATATTTTAATTTTTTGTAAAGACACTTTTACACACAGTCGAAAAGGAAAAGAAAGCTCAATTAACAAAGCTGAATTTTTGGAATGGACAAAAAGTGTATGGACATTTCCCGCAGTATCTGCAAAGATGATTGGGCATCCTGCCCCCTTCCCTGAAGAACTTCCTAATCGTTTAATAAAATTATATTCTTTTAAAGAAGATGTGGTTTTAGATCCTTTTTTAGGCAGCGGAACTACGAGCTTAGCTGCAATAAAAAATGGACGTAATTATATCGGTTATGATACAAATGAAAAATATATTGAGCTAGCAAATAAAAGAGTTGCTGAATTTAAAAATCAAATAAAACTATTTTAAAATTTAGGATTAACAAGCAACCCAATTGCCAGCCCCGCTTGGCTTTATATAAATAGTTTCTTGATAACTTGGGAATTAATTAATTGTATTGGGCTACATATTTAACATCCGATTTATATGACAGAAGAATATCTAAATACAGACTCAAAATCACAATGGGATTTGGTGCGCAGTAAAGTTGAAGCGATGAGGTACAATCTCGATCATGAAGCTTTTCTTTCTAAAGAAGAGATAAATAGAATACTTAAAAACCGGGCAAACCGCTTAGCATTGCCGCTTGACACTCAAAATGAAAATATTGAGGATACGGAAATAATTAAATTTAATCTCGCTTATGAAAATTACGCAGTGGAATCGACCTATGTTAAAGAAGTATTTCCAATAAAAGAATTAACTTATCTGCCCGGATTACCTGAGTTTATATTAGGCATAGTTAGTGTACGTGGCGAAATAGTATCTGTAATCGATATTAAAAAATTTTTCGATCTGCCGGAAAAAGGAATAACTAATCTTAACCGTGTGATTCTTCTTTCCGATGAAAAAATGACTCTCGGTATTCTTGCGGATTCGATCATAGGAATTACTTCAATCCTTTTATCTGAAATTCAATCTGAACTGCATTCGCTGCATGACAAACGCAAGGAATATTTTAAAGGCTTAACTCAAGATAAAACTATAATTCTTGATGCCCGAAAAATATTATCCGATCATAACATTATTATAAATGACGAAATATTGTAAAAATTAAAACATCAAGAGGTCTCCGCTTATGAAATGGTTTTACAATTTATCAACCCGAACTAAACTTTTTTTTGGGTTCGGCTTTTTAGTTGCGCTGTTTATTATCTCAATGATTCTAATCTATAATAACATTGAAGAAATCCGGGTTACCCAGCAGCAAACATTCGACCGCGAATTCAAGCTTACCAATGATTTGGTCGAACTGCGCTCAGAACTGAATCATCAGCGAGCGAATATGCTTGCCTTATTGTTGATCGATTCCCTATCCAGGCAGCTAACATTAAAAGATGAAATCAGCCTGCGGGAAGATAGAATTAATGAGATGATTGATAGGCTGCTTAGTGACAGCCGCACTGAAGGCGAGATGACCGAAATCTTACAGCAATTTTCTGATGTTCTCCAAAAATACCACACGGTAAGAGAAGAGCAATTTCGCCTTCTGCAGCAGGGTAACATAAAAGAGGCTGTTAAGCTAAGTCTTAGTACACAAGAAGCTAGATACGAAGAATTAAATAGTATGATCATTGATCTTGGAACTATGGCAGTGAGGCATGCGAATGATGCTATCGCATTTACATATGCTCAATTTTCAAAAACCGTAAATAACATTATCATCATAGCTATAATCTCAATTGTAGTTGGTTTCTTCTGGATAATTATATTGAGCGGCAGCATCGCATCGCCTTTGTTAATGCTTACTTCTGCAGCGGGAAAAATTTCAGAGGGCGACTTAAATATCCGGCTTCCTCAAGATGACAGAGCCGATGAGGTTGGACAACTAATCACAAAATTTAAAAACATGAGTAAGTACCTTCAAGGTATGGCAAACACCGCACAAAACATCGCAAAGGGAGATTTATCGGGAAATGTAATTCCTAATTCCGATAAAGATGTTTTAGGGAATGCATTCAGCCAGATGATTGAAACACTAAGAAAAATTACGGCGGAAATATCGGAAGCAGTACAAGTTTTAAATATTTCTGCCGGACAAATTCTTGGTGCGGCTTCCAACCTGGCATCGAGCGCATCTCAAACGGCAAGCGCTGTATCCGAAACAACAGCTACAATTGAGGAAGTTAAGCATACCTCCCAGGTTTCAAAGGATAAAGCAAAAACCGTTTCCGATACTTCACAGAAATCGGTTCAGATTTCGCAAGCAGGTGAACGTGCTGTTATCGAAGCGAAGGAAGGAATGTCGAACATAAATAAGCAAATGGAATTAATCGCAGGAAGCATTATTAAGCTTAGCGATCAAAGTCAGGCAATTGCTGAAATTATTACAACAGTAAATGATCTAAGCGAGCAGTCGAATCTTTTAGCAGTTAATGCTTCAATTGAAGCTGCAAAAGCAGGTGAACATGGAAAAGGATTTGCGGTTGTAGCGCAGGAAGTACGTAATTTAGCCGAACAGTCAAAACAGTCAACCGCTCAGATACGTTTAATCTTAAATGATATACAAAAGGCAATGAACTCCGCAGTGCTTGCAACCGAACAGGGAAATAACGCAGTCATTTCGGGAGTTAAACAGGCGGCACAATCCGGTTCGGCTATAAGAACATTAGCAGACAGTATAGCCGAATCCGCTCAAGCGGCAGCACAAATATTTTCATCGGTGAAGGAGCAGCTAATTGGCTTAGAACAAATTTCCATAGCAATGCTAAACATTAAAGAAGTAATGAATCAAAATGTTGAAAGCACCAGGCAGGTGGAAGATGCCGCAAACAGCTTGAGCGAGCTTGGCAGAAATTTAAAGCAGCTCGTAGCAAAGTATAAGTTAGTTTAATGACGGTTATAATTTTTAATTAACTTTTTACGATGAACACCAAATCTAATGACTTTTTTAAGAGGCTTCTGGAAACTTACAAAGTTGAAGCTGAAGAACATTTAACAGCAATTTCTTCGGGACTGCTTGAGCTTGAGAAAAATCCTCCTGACGGAATGAAACAAAATTTATTGGAAACCGTGATGAGGGAAGCTCATAGCTTGAAAGGTGCTTCGCGTGCAGTAAATATGTTTGACGCCGCTTCTGTATGTCAATCTCTCGAAAATGTTTTATCAGCCGCAAAAAAAGGCGGACTGAATTTAACAGCGGAGATGTACGATCTCCTTCATCAAACTGTTGACTCGCTGACGGGTTTGATATCGAACCAAAGCAGCGAGACCGACATTCAGTCAAGTGATACTTCCCTTTCTTTCATAGAAAAGCTGGAGGAATTATTAACGCAGCATCATGAGCAAGGCTCAACCAAAGAAATCAGCACGTATACCCCCGAACCTGAAGCCGACTTGACTCGAAAGATTGAAGCGCAAACTGAAGAGATAAAAGAAAAATATTCGGCATCGAAAACCACTGTCCGGATTGCAGCATCAAGGCTCGACTCTCTTCTACTTCAAATTGAAGATCTTCTGAACCCGAAGCTTACTTACCTGCAGCGGACATCCGAGCTTAGAGAAATTTTAACCGAAGTTTTACATTGGCAGAAAGAGCTTGCAAAGCGTAAGCCTGATTCAAGCAACGGCGAAAAAAATCAGTTCAACCAATTTTGGGAGTGGAACGGCGAAAACATCAGAAGCGTAAATCGAAAGCTTAATTCTCTTTTAAAAAACATAAAGCAGGATAATTATACATTAGATATAATGATCAATAATCTTTTAGACGACATAAAGAAAATAATGCTTGTTCCCTTCTCATATTTGTTTGACCTATTCCCTAAAGCGGTACGCGAACTATCACGGAGTCTCGGAAAAGAAGTTAATCTTAAAATAAGCGGAGACAATCTTGAAATCGACAGAAGAATACTTGACGAGTTGCGCGATCCTCTAATACATATTATTCGTAATAGTATTGATCACGGGATTGAAAGTCCCGAAACCAGAAAATCAAAAGACAAACCTGAAACAGGCACTATTTCGATTCTTATCGATCAAAAAGGAGGAAATAAAATTGAGATAGTTATAGAAGATGACGGAAGAGGAATTGATCCCGATTCGGCATTTCGATCTGCTTTAAAAAACAAAATAGTAACAGAAGGTGAATCGAAAAAATTAACCGAACAGGAAAAATTACTGCTCATATTTCAGTCGGGTGTTTCTACAAGCGAAATGATTACGGATATTTCGGGAAGAGGTTTGGGTTTAGCAATCGTAAAAGAAAAAATTGAGAAGTTAGGCGGAACACTTTCTCTTCAAAGCATTGTTGGCAAAGGAACAAAGTTTTCTATTCTTCTTCCGCTTTCATTTGCTACTATCAGAGGTTTGATAGTATGGGTAAAGGACTCAGAGTTTGTGATCCCTACTTTCAATGTTGAAAAAGCTGTTAGGATTGACCGGAAAGAAGTTTCAACAGTTGAAAATAAAGAGGTAATTCAAATTGAAAAAATCATATTTCCCTTCATTGAACTGAGCAAGGCTCTCGGACTAAGCGGGAATAACCGCGGGATGGAAGATGAAAATATATCTGTATTAATCCTTAGTGCAATAGATAAAAAGATAGCGGTCAAAGTTGATGCTATCCTTTACGAGCAGGAAATTTTGGTGAAGAGCCTGGGGAAGCAGCTAATCCGCGTTAAAAATATTGCGGGGGCTACAGTGCTCGGAAACGGTAAAATTGCACCTGTAATAAATGTATCCGATTTAATAAAGAGTACATTTAAAACACCTTCTTCATTAAAGGGTAAAGATAAAGCGGCAGTTAAGCCGCAGGATTTAAAACCGATTCTTGTTGTTGAAGATTCAATTACGGCAAGGACACTTCTAAAAAATATTCTTGACACCGCGGGCTATAAAGTGAAAACAGCGGTAGACGGAATAGACGCATTAACCGCACTTAAAACAGAAGAGTTCGCTCTGGTAATTTCGGATGTCGAAATGCCGAGAATGAACGGATTTGACCTAACCGCAAAAATCAGAAGTGAAAAAAAATTATCGGATTTACCCGTTATCCTTGTTACAAGTATGGGGACGAGGGAACATAAAGAAAAGGGAATCGATGTGGGGGCAAATGCTTACATAGTTAAGAGCAGCTTTGATCAGGGAAATCTGTTAGAAGCAGTAAGAAGATTTATTTAATCCTTTTGAAAGCGTTTTATGGTAAACGTTTTAATTGTTGAAGATTCGCAGTTTGTTCGTGAACTTCTTATTCATATAATGCAATCAGATCCGGAAATTAATATTGTGGGCACTGCATCCACAGGAGAAGAAGCTATAAAACTGACGAAGCTGTTGAATCCGGATGTAATTACGATGGATATAAAAATGCCGGGCATAGACGGAATAGAAACAACAAAAAGAATAATGGAAGAAAAACCGACTCCGATAATAATTATAAGTTCGGCAATCGGTTCAGCCGCAGAAACTCAAACTTCATTTGAAGCGATGCAAGCCGGCGCACTTGCTCTTTTTCCTAAACCTTCCGGATACAGTGAAGAAACGTACGCCAAACTAGCTGCCGAGCTAACGAGATCAATTAAGATGATTTCTGAAGTTAAAGTAATCAAGCGTCATTCAAACAGGGTGTTTCAAAAAGCTGAACAAAAGGAAACTCATTATTCAAAAGCCTCGCATAAGAGATTAGTTAAAATAATTGTAATAGGCTCTTCAACCGGGGGACCAATTGTTTTGCAAAAAATATTGTCGCTTCTACCTAAAAATTTTTCCATACCAATTTTGATAGTACAGCACATGTCGGCAGGATTTATCGAAGGCTTCGCACAGTGGCTAAAGCATACCACAGGGTTTAATGTAAAAGTACCAGCAAATGAAGAACTCGTAAAGCCGGCTATGGCATATATTGCCCCGGATAAAAAACACATGACAATCAATGGCTTTGGTAAAATTATTTTAGTTAACGATAATCCGGTCAACGGATTGCGTCCCTCGGTTTCTTACCTTTTTCGAAGTGTTGCTCAACACTTTGGAGCAAATTCTATAGCAGTATTATTATCCGGAATGGGTAAGGACGGAGCGGCTGAATTAAAAACCTTACGGGATAATGGTGCATTGACCATTGCACAGGATAAAGATTCCTCGGTAATTTATGGTATGCCCGGTGAGGCAATAAAATTGGATGCAGCCGAGCTTGTTCTTTCACCGGAACAAATTGCGGAGACACTTAACAGCATTGCAAAAATCGGAACAATCCCGAAGACTTTTCCCAAAGAATTTTCGGTCGGGGAAAATTAGACGTAAATTTTTTAGTAAGCAGATAAGGAATTATTATGAATACACATGATTACAGCAGAATGAGCGGGGAAGTTGAAATATTGATTGTGGAAGACAGCATCACACAAGCCGAACAACTAAAGTACATTCTCGAACAAAATAAATTCAAGGTAGTAACGGCGCGAAACGGTTTTGAAGGGCTTGATTATCTGAAAATGAAGACTCCTACCTTAATAATCAGCGATATTGTGATGCCGGAAATGGACGGTTATGAGATGTGTGAAAAAGTTAAATCGAACGAGGAGTGGAAAAATATTCCCGTTATCTTGTTGACCTCTCTCTCTAATCCGCAGGATGTGATTAAGGGGCTTCAAGCCGGTGCGGATAATTTTCTTACAAAACCCTACAATGAGGAATTTCTTTTATCTAGGGTAAATTACATTCTTCTGAATCAGCAGTTAAGAAAAAATTTTTCTTCCGGTATGGGTATTGAAATTGTTTTTGCAGGGCAAAAGTACTTCATCAATTCCAACAGGATGCAAATAATCGATTTACTCCTTTCAACTTATGAAAATGCAATTCAAAAGAATGATGAGCTTGCCAGAGCAAATCAAGAATTAATAGCAATGCATCGTGAGCTTGCTAAGAAGAATGTACAACTGGAGAAGTTAAATGAAGAAAAGAATAAATTCCTTGGGATGGCTGCCCACGACCTTCGGAATCCGTTAAGCACCATTCAGGGTTTTAGCGAATATATTTTGGAAGAGACTGAGAATATATTAAGCTCAAGACACAAAGAATTCTTAAGTATTATTATGTCTTCCAGCGAATTTATGCTTCAGCTCGTTAACGATTTGTTAGATATATCCCAAATAGAATCGGGGAAGTTGGAGCTTCGCAAAAAGCTGACGGATATTACAAAATTTATATCGCAAAATATTTCATTAAACAAATATTGGGCTGAAAGAAAGCATATTAATCTTGAATTTATTCGTGCAGAAAACCTTCCTG
>CAZTDB010000054.1:0-9801 GCA_964612385.1 uncultured Ignavibacteriaceae bacterium | reverse complement strand
CATAAAGTAATTTTCCTAAAAATGGTTTTAGTTTTTGTTCGAATGTCTCATAAGAAATATTTTCAAGCGTTGGTTCTTCAGTAACTACACAATCAAATTTGCAGCCGTAAGGATACCAAATAATTTCTTTGGTATTAAATTTAACATAAATTCCAAAAACAGGTACACTAAAAGCAGACGCCAAATGAACTGCAGCCGTATCCGGTGAAATGAGTAAATTTAGTTTTGAAATTAATGCGGCAAACTCATCAAATCCAGGAGTGAAAATTACAGTATCCTGTTCTGCAATTTCTTTTGCAGCTGAAGAATCTTTAGGTGTTGAAACTAAAATTAATGAAACCGGATATCCTTTAAATAATTTTATGAGTCGTTTATACTTTTCAACTCCCCAAAACCTTGCCTGGCTTCCTGCAGATATATTAATTCCTGCTAAAAATTTTTTCTCCGGAAAATTATTGCTCAATAGATTCTCTACATTATTTACTGCTTTTTTCTCCGGTTCATAAATAACCTTTGCCTTGGATTTCTCAGCTTCAAATCCAAACAATTTTGTTACTTCTAAAATTCGTTCAATTATATGATACTTCTTTGCATTGAGCCGGGGGATTGTTTTAGTGAATATTTTCTTGTTGGATTTTTCCAAACCAAATTTATTTTGTGCTTTACATAATGCAATTAAGAAACTTACCGTAGCGGAAGTATCATCGTGTAAATCTACAATGGTTTGGATGTCATTCTTTTTGACAAAACTTTTTACTAGTAAATATCCTTTCAGATTTCTATTAAACATAAGTAAGCTGTCGATATCCGGATTATTCAAAAAAGCAACTTGATTTTTTTTATCAGCAAGGACAAATATTTTGCAGCCTATTCTTTGCTTAATTGCGTGGATAAGGGGAGTTGAAACGAGTGCATCTCCTATTCTATTTAACCTAATGAATAAAACTTTTGAGTTTTCATCAAATTCATAATCCTTATCACGTCGTTTAGGTGTATTCAAAATGAGTAATATGCTCAGTAAAACTTTCTTTAGAAATAACTCAATTTGTTTTAACATTCTGTATTCTTGGATAAGTGCTAATTAATGTTTGAAAAATCGATAACTGGTCTAGAATTATTTTTCACATTTTCATTTAACCAATTAACCTTTTTAGTTTGCTAATTACCAAGTCTACGGGTAAAAGCCTCATACATTCGTGCTCGTAAGGACAAACCAGCTTGTTACAAACAATGCAGAATAGATCTTCCTTAATTATGTAATCGGAGTTTTGGGAATAAGGACCGTGCTTTAGCGGATCGGTAGGTCCAAATATTCCTAAAGTTGGTACCTTCAAAGCAGCCGCTATGTGCATAGGACCTGAATCATTGGCAATTGCTAAGCTGCATTTCTGAATAAGTCCAGCCATCTGTAAAATTGAAGTCGGCGGTGCCAGTACGGCATTCTCTTCGAAGTATTCATAGATAAAACTTGCATCTTCTTCATCACCTTTGCCCCACAAAATTAAAAAAGCCGCATCAAATCTTTTTAGAATTGCATTGCAGATTTCAATCCATTTTTCTTTGTCACATCTTTTAGATGCCCACCCGCCTGACGGAATAATACCGATCAAGTAGTTTTTTTTAATTTTGTCTTGCAAGAATTGGCTGGCAAAACTATGTGCTGTGTCATCAATGTAGAAATGAATTTTTTTAGAAATAATAGGGACACCAATAACTTTTAGCTGCTCAAGATTGTGTTCAGCAGAATGTGATGCTCCGCGTCCCGAATCAACCTTGATGTTATAAGCAAATTTTCTGCCGCGATAAGCAAAACCTACTTTGTATTTTGCCGCAGATAAAAAAGTTATTTGAGCTGTTCGCGGGTTTGACCACAAATCAAATATTAAATCATATTTTTCTTTTCTTACGCGCTGCACAATTTTTAATAAAGATTCGTTCTTATTAAAAGTTAAGATTTGATTGATAGAGGGATTAGACGATAGTGCCTCTTTAGCAAAATCTTCAATCAGATAATCTATTTTTGCCAGTGGGAAGTGATTTAGAAGATTATCAATCACAATCGTGGATAAAACAATATCCCCAATGCCCCTCGGCTTTATGCAAAGGATTTTATGAATCTGTTCTTTTAGTATATGCATATTTACAAATGAATTGAGGCAAAAATAAAAATAAATACGCTGGATTGCGAATAAATAGTGTACTGAATAAATAAACCATTTTTGTAATGTTCATCAGGATTTAATAATTGTATCGATTTGCATCTTGACGGAAGATGAAATTATGATTATGATACCTATAAGAAATTTGACAATTTAATTTAATTGTTGAGGTGGAGGGTTATGCGTTACATTTTACTTTTTTTAGTATTGCTTTTATACTCATCGATTCAATTCCCGCAGCAAAATAAATATCTCTTATAAAACGGTGAAATAGTTGAAACACTTGTCATAAAAGAAAATGAATTGTTTCAGTCGCACTATAAAAATTACGCAAACAAAAATTATCTCGAAAATTTTAGTATCAATTCAACTTATGATACACTCAATTATGTATCTTATTTTACCGGTGATATCCACTTCGGATTTTTAGCACAGGATAAAATGGCGATGTGGTTCGTTGCACCAGAAGACTTGATCATTAAAGCTATAGGATACACGCCTCGTGAAAACTTTAGCTCAGTTGAAGCGGAAGTAAAAATAGTTAAGGTTAATTGGACACTTGAACAGCTCGGAAATGCGGGTGAATTAAACTGGGGTCATTATGAGGCTATTGGAAATGGTTTTACTGATATAACTGCCTTTTTAGATGATATTGATCGCACCGGGCAATGGATTGACTTAGTCGGAAGCAATTTGGGTAGTCCATTCGGTGAAGATATTTGGAGTGATGAAGGGCGTGGTGTTATTACATTTCTGGATATAAACTTAATGCCGGGATACCAGTGGATTGAAACCAATCAACTTGGTTATGAACCCCTAATAAAAAAAGGAGAATTATTTGCAGTTGTAATAAAAAACAATTCTATAAGATTGAACGATGATTGGCTGAGAATTAATTCTTCTATTACTCCACTGGCTCCGGCATGGAAATTTTATGCAAGCGGAAGGTTTGGGCTTAGTGACAAAGGGTGGTGGTCAAGAAATTATACTTTTGATTTCGCAGTAGCTATCGAATTGATTCAAAAAACTTTAAGCTTACATAAACCCATTGGCGGAGAGATTCTAACGGCTGAGGAAATTTATGAAATTGAATGGGAAAACAGCTATGTAAACTCCGTGACAATTGAATACTCTACAAATAACGGTGAAAGCTGGATTGAAATCATTTCTGATTTTAATGCCGCAATGGGAATATTTCAGTGGTTAGTACCAAATACCCCTTCTGATAATTGCCTGGTAAAAATCAATGACTCAGATGATTCAGCAATTTTTGATATTAGCTCTTCTTCATTTACTATTTCAGAAAAAAAGGAGATAACTGTAGTTAAACCTGCAGGTGGAGAAGTGTTGACCGCAGGTGAGATTTTTCAAATCGAATGGACCGGAATTAATATCAGTGAAGTAAAAATAGAACACTCGATTGATGGTGGTCTGAATTGGATAGAAATAATTTCTAATATTTCTAACGAAATAGGAACTTTTAATTGGTTGGTTCCGAATACTCCTTCAGGTAATTGCCGGATTAAGATAAGTTCTGTTGATATGCCTGATATTTTTGACATCAATCAAAATCCGTTTACTATTGAACCGCGACCCCCTCTTTATGAAAGTGAGAACAATGACTCGGCAGAGGAAGCAAATGAAATAGCGATTGGTTACACTATTTTCGGAAGCATATCACATCCAGATGACGTCGATTATTTTAAATTTTTCGGAAATGCGGGAGATACGATAGTGATTTATGTTAGTCATAGAAATAATTCATTAATAGTGACTCATACAATTTTGCTTAACGAATTTGGAAGCGTTCTTTATGAAAACCTGGGTTACGCTGAACCAACTAACAATAGAATTGTTTGGAAGATACAGAATGATGGAATTTTTTATATAAGAGTATCGTCTCAATCAATGCAAAGTGAATTTGACCGGTATTCGGGAAATAGTGGTGATCAGATTAACAATATCCGACAACAAGAAATGCAAACTAATTCGGTTACAGGCGACTACAGCTTAGAAATTAATTTCTTCATAGCTTCTAAGCCCCAAATATCTTTTCTAACTGTAATAAGATATGAAACTTATAACTCTGTCAGTATTAAAAATGTGATCTTTCCCAATGCCGCTCCAACTTCCGTTTCTTATGAATTAGGAACAAGTACATCCTACGGTATTGTGCAAGTCGATCCGGCAGTTTATGATAATCTAAATGAAGCGGAAGTTATTGCTAAATTTTCAGGACTTCAACCAAACACAATTTATCATTATAGAATAAAAACCATTAATATCTTCGGAACTCACTATAGCGAGGATCGAATAATTAAAACATTAAATTCACCTGTTGACTGGGAACATGTCGAAACTAATGTCGAGAATCACCTGTTTTCAGCCTTCTTCTTAAACGAAAGTATTGGTTATGCAGCAGGAGAAAATATTATATTAAAATCTTCTGATGAAGGCAGTACATGGCTAAAAGTAAATACCGGACTCACACAGAACATTAAAATTAATGACATTGCTTTTATTTCATCAGGGAAGTTTATTGCAGTGGGGGATAGTGGATTAATTATAGAATCTAATGATGCTGGAAATACTTGGAACGTGCAGTATATCTTATCTAATAATCTTGAAACAGTCCAATTTTGGAATAGCGATATCGGTATAGCTGCAGGACAAAACATTTTGCTGAAAACAACAAACGGAGGACAATCATGGGTGGAATTAGATATCGGTGGGTTGGGCAGTTTTCATATAAGAGATGTAAAATTTATTAACCAGACTAACATAATTGCTGTTGGATTGCAAGAACTCATTGCTTTATCCAATGATAGCGGAATGGAGTGTCCATTAAAAATATTAATACTGATGGGGAAGTGTTAAATGCAGTATCGTTTTTTGATGAAAACTTCGGATTAGCCGTAGGCAAAAACATAATTCTAAAAACTCTCGACGGAGGACATAACTGGAGCCTGCTTAATAACGGAGTAGTCAGTTCATTCCAATTAAATGATATTAAATTTTATAGTGTTAATTCTGCTATAGCGGTAGGATCAGATGGTCTTATCTTAAAAACAGAAAAATTAGGTGAAACCTGGATCAAAGTCGGTAGCGGTACATCAACGTCGCTTAACCTTTTATCGCAAATCAAACCGAATCAGCTGGTGATAGCTGGGGATTATGGAATTATAATGAAACAATCAAAAGTAAGTGAAAATTTTATACTTAGCGGTAATGTAACTTACTCCGGAGCGAAAAATTCTTTTCCTGTTCAAAATGTAGGTGTAAAACTTTCTCCAACTCATGGTGGGGCAGATCAGATTACATTTACGAATTCATCCGGATTTTATGCATTCCATCCTCTGCCTAAAAATTCCTACTCTATTAATTTCAGTAAAACATCAGATTGGGGTGGAGTAAATGCAACAGATGCATATTTAATTGCGCGCCACGATGTAGGTTTAGATAACTTAACCGGCTTAGCATTAAAAGCAGGGGATGTTAATAACTCAGGTGTTACCAATAGCGCAGACGCTCTTCTCATACTACGTCGATTTGTAGGGCTGGATAATCAATTCCCAAACGGAATGTCCGATTGGGTTTTCAGTTTAAACAACCAGGAAATTAATTTTCAATCGAATGAGCATACTATTAACGTTTTAACATTGGCAGCAGGGGATGTAAACAGATCTTACGAATATAGCCCCTTGTTAAAAAATCCATCGATAGTATTTGAAAAACATACAGGGCTGACCGAAGATAGTAAACCTTTTTATTCAATTCCGGTTTTAATTGATAATTATAAAAAAATCGGAGCTCTTTCCTTAACAATATTTTATCCGGATGATAGATTTAAATTTGAAGAAATTCTGGTTAATAACGAGAATGAAAATCTATTTGTTAATGCTGATGACAATAAAATTAATATAGCATGGACAGATATAAGTGGAGGTAAAAAGCCATTTGTAATGAACCGGGGCAATGAATTATTTAAACTAAATTTTTCTCTAAGCAGCAAAAAGGTTGATAATTTCCACATTGGTCTTCATTTAAGTGATGCTTCTGAAATTGTTGATGAACATGGCAACCGTATAGAGGGAATCAAGCTGGTATATATAAGCCCCGCATCAAATCTACCAGAGGAATTTGAGTTATCACAAAATTTCCCTAATCCCTTTAACGCTTCAACAAAAATTAAATATACCCTGCCCGAGGCAGCAGAAGTTAAACTGATTATCTACAATTTATTGGGGAAGGAATTAGTAAGATTGGTAAATGCTTATCAATTTTCTGGTCATTATGAGGTTAATTTTTCCGCAGGATCTTTTGGAGATGCATCTGATTTTTCAAGCGGGATTTACATTTATAAAATAACAGCAAAAGGAGCCAAAAACTCTTTTGATAAGGCAAGAGCGATGGTGATACTAAAATAAAGTCTTCAGCCTCTCTCAATGTGCATCGAGCCAATTGTCGCCGATGCCTACATCTACGCCGACCGGCACTTTTAACGGAAGTGCTTCTGCCATTAGTTTTTTGATAACTGGACTTAGTTCTTCAACTTCACTTTTATGTACATCAAATAAAAGCTCGTCGTGAACTTGCAAGACCATTTTTGTTTTACTTTTTCGATTCAGCAATTCGTTATGAATATTGATCATGGCTATTTTAATCATGTCGGCGGCAGTGCCCTGAATCGGCATGTTAATGGCAACACGTTCTTCAAATTGTCTTACGACTCTATTATTGCTGTTAATGTTGCGTAAAAATCTCCTTCGTCCTAATACTGTTTCTGCGTATCCTTTTTCTTTTGCTTTCATGATGCACTCGTCCATAAAATCTTTCACCCGTTTGAAAGTGTTGAAATAAGTTTCGATAATTTCTTTTGCATGCTGCTGCGTTACGCCGAGTCTGGTTTTTAATCCAAAAGGACCGATTCCATAGAGAATTCCAAAATTTACTTCCTTTGCTTTGCGGCGCATATCGGGTGTAACTTCATCCGGTTTTACCATAAATACTAAAGCGGCAGTGCTTCGGTGTATATCTTCATTTTTGCTAAAAGCCTCTATCAACCCTTCATCACCGGAGAGGCTTGCTAAAATTCGCAGTTCGATTTGACTGTAGTCCGCACTCAATAATATGTAATCTTCGTTGCGTGGAACAAAAGCTTTTCGTATTTCTTTACCCATCTCAGTTCTTATAGGAATGTTTTGCAGATTCGGGTCGTTACTGGAAAGTCTTCCAGTCGATGCCACAGTTTGATTGAAGCTGGTGTGTAGTCTGCCTGTATTGGGATGAATTAAATTTGGAAGTGCATCGGCATAAGTAGATTTTAATTTTGATATCTGCCGGTAATCGAGTATCATATCAACTACTTCATGTTCTCCTCTAAGTGCTTCTAATGAACGTGCATCGGTTGAAAAACCTGTTTTTATTTTTTTGCCGGTCGTTAAGCCTAATTTGGCAAATAATATTTCCTGTAATTGTTTGGGGGAATTAATGTTAAACTCTCTCCCAACACTTTCGTAAATTTTTTGTGTATAATTATCAAGCAATATTTGAAGATCATCGCTAAGCTGTTTTAGTGCACCAGTATCAATTTTTACACCGCTTCGTTCCATATCTTCGAGTACAGGCACTAAGGGGAATTCAACTTCCTCAGCAAGCTTGGTAAGATTATTTTTTTCCAGCTCTGCCCTTAATTTTTTATATAATCGAAAAGTGATATCGGCATCTTCGCACGAATATTTTGAGATCTCTTCAAGCTTAACATCGAAAATTTTTGATGGCTCTTTTTTTTCGCCGATCAAATCGGTTAACGGTATTGGCTTGTAATTCAAATATTTTTGAGAGAGCTCATCCATTCCATGCTTTTGATCTGGATCGAGCAAATAACTTGCTAACATGGTATCGAAATAAAAGCCCGAGACTTCAATACCATAAGAGCGAAGCACGGCGATATCGTATTTACCGTTTTGACATACTTTTTTAATCTGCGGATTCGAAAAGATGGATTTGAATATTTTAATAAATGTATCAATCGGTAAACGGTCGCTTAAATCTTTTGTGAAAAGATCTTCACCGCCTGTAAAGGGATTTACCGCAATAAAATAAGCTTCATTAGGAGTGAAAGAAAAAGATACTCCGACAAGATTTAAGCTGAAGTAATCTAATCCGTCAGTTTCTGTATCGAATACAAAAAGAGATTTTTGTTCTAACTTTTCAGCTAATTTGCGGGCTTCGTCTTTCTTCGTAATCAGGTTATATTTTACTTTGGAAGGATCATATACATCGTTGCTTACCTCAGATTGTTCAAATTCTTCCTTTTTTTCAGGCTGCCGGTATAAATGCAAAAGCTTGCTATAGAAAGTTTTAAATTCAAGTTCAAGAAAGATGCTTCTAAGTTTTTCAAAATCCGGTTTAGTCATCTTTGCAGGATCAAAACTAAACTCAATAGGAACGTCACATTTTATTGTGGCTAATTCCTTTGATAGGAATGCATCCTCCTTTCCGGCAATCAGCTTGTTCTTTATACCGGATTTCTCAATCTCATCTATATGGTCGTAAAGATTTTCAATTGAGCCGTATTTTTGAATAAGCGGTACAGCAGTTACCGGACCAATTCCTTTTACACCGGGAATATCGTCAGATTTATCGCCGATTAACGCTAAATAATCAATCATCTGTTTTGGTTCAAAACCCAGCTCCTTTTTCACTCTCTCAGTATCGTAAACGATAATTTCATCGGTGCTCTTGCCGGGTCTAATTAACTTAATTTTTTCGGTAACTAACTGATTAAAGTCTTTATCCGGTGTTACTACGAACGATTCTAATCCTTCTTTTTCGGCTAAACGAACTGCAGTTCCGATTATATCGTCGGCTTCATAGCCTGGTTTGATATAGATAGGAATGTTCAGAGTATCAATTATTTGCTTAATTCTCTCTAGCTGAGGTATCATATCTTCAGGCATATCTTCCCGGGAAGATTTGTAATTTTCGTATATCTCATGCCGGAAAGTTTTTTCTTTCGAATCGAAAGCAACTGCTAAGTAGTTGGGTTTTGTGTCCTCTAAAATTTTTAGAAGCTGGCTAATAAAACCATACACAGCAGATGTTGGTTCACCTTTGGTTGTAACTAAAGGTCTGCTTATAAAAGCAAAGTACGCTTTGTAAGCTAATGCCATCGCATCGATTATTACGAAATGGTTCATGATAAATTCATTTTTATGTTAATAAATTTATGAAGTTTGTACATCCTCTAAGAGGCTGATATCACGTATATAAAGCAATTTAACCGGATGCCAATTAGTTATTTTTTTCCCATTCAGAATTCATAAATGCTAAAAAGTCACTACTTCCATCACCTATCCATTCATTCTCTTCTTCCAATAAAAATATAAAGGTAAACCTAATAAAATCAGCAGTAAGCCCATTGCTGCATCTTCAGTATCCGAAACAATAGAATTAAGTAAAAACAAAAAAGAAAATATTACAAAGATCACCGGTGTATAAGGATATCCCCAAACCTTATAAGGTCGTTTTGTATCAGGCATCTTCTTTCTTAATATAATTACTCCGAAGGCGCCAAGCATATAAAATAACCATGCAGCAAAAATCACATAATCTGAAATTGTATCGAATGAACCGCTTA
>CAZTDB010000053.1:0-9871 GCA_964612385.1 uncultured Ignavibacteriaceae bacterium | reverse complement strand
TGTTTACTTATTCAACTGTAAAAAAAACCGGCAAGAAAGAAATTCTCAATTTATTATCGGCTTTGCTCTATTAAATTTTCTTTATTGCCTTATAAGAGGTTTGCTAATATAATTTAGTAAATATATATTGCCCTTGCTTTTTTATAACATCTAAAAAAACTAAATTAAAATGGACCGCAGGCAAAGAAAAAGAATATTAATTTTCCTATTGGTTCCTGTTTTGGCTGCAGTTCTTTTTTTTGCTGAAGACTTGATTATCAGGCTGATCATAATCGGTTTGATTGTAATATATGTATTTCTGATAATCTTTCTTCGGGATTCCACAAAATTCGACCGAAAATATCCAAATGTATCGGATGACGAGGATTATAATTCACCTGCCTTAAGTGATAGTACAGATGACTTATCGGGAAGCTCTTTCGAAGATGAATCCTTCGAAATAATTTCGAAGACTAAAAATTTAGAAATAATTACCGCGGAAAATTACATCCCCGAAAAAAGAATTTCGAAAACAACTTTAATCCCGCCGGACTTAAAAGAAAAATTCGAAGAAATTGCAAATGAAACCGTACCGGAAGAAATAGGGCAGGGCGGGCAATTCACATTCGTTTTAGAGAAATTGCTTACTGTAATTAAAGAAGCATATAATGCTCATTCGGTATTGTTTTTTTGGTTCAATCAGAAAAAAGAAAAATTATCGATCGAAAAATTTGTTTCAAATTCAACAGAAGTTACCCGGCGAAAATTCGATGTTGAAGACGATATTCTAAGCAAAATTGTTCAGTCGGGTGAACCGGAATTATTAAGCGATATAAGTGTGGCTGCAGAGTCGGATGTTATTCGTTACTACGATTCACCGCAGGGAATAAAAAGCTTTGTAGGTGTGCCGCTGTTTTACGATAATTCATTAATAGCAATCATTGCAATCGATTCCAAAGTCAGCGACGCTTTCGGTATAGAAACTATTTATGCCTTGGGAAGATTCGTAAGGGTTATTACAATGATAATAACTCTGTTTGATAAAAAACATTCCGATACGATCTCGCAGAAGCGATTGAGAGGTATCTTAGCACTGTTAGGAAGCGAAAGAAAATTTGAAAGTGAAGAAGATTTGTTAAAGTCGCTTCAGGAATCCGTATCTTATTTAATCGATTGGGATGCATTTGCTTTCGTTTATTTTCTGCCCGTTGAAAAGAAATTTAAAACAGTAAAAATTGTTAACAATACCTCGCTTAAATATATCGGACAAAATTTGGAAGTCGAACTAACCGGGACGTTAGTTGGCAAATCAATTTTAACCGGTTTGCCTGTAAAAATTGACGACACATCGGCAGAAGAATATATAAGATTCTCTAAAGTGGAAGACTTAAGCTTCGATGGTTCATTTTTAGCCATACCGCTTCTATACAATAATCAAAATTACGGTGTGCTTTGCTTTGAAAGCCTGAGAAAGAACGCTTACACTAATTCCGATGTTCAATTTCTAAAAAATTCTTTAGCGTTTGTTTCGTTTATAATATATTCGTACTCTATGCAATCACTGCTGAAGAGTTATTTGACGGTTGATATTGAAACCAACTCATTGAATGCCGCCGCCTTTCGTAAAAGACTAAGCCTTGAGTTAAAGAAAGCCGAGCTGTTAGATATTCAAGGCGCTTTAGCACTTATTCGAATCGATGAGTTTCTTGAACAGGAATCACTTTTTGAAGGAAATCCTTTCCCAAAGGTATTAGCCGCAATATCCGAAACTATTGCTAAAGAAGTTGATCCGCTTCATCTTTACGGGCGTTTAGATGATCGAACTTTTGGCGTTTATTTTTTTAATACTCCGTCGAAAGAGGTTTTTCTTTGGGCAGAAAAACTGCGTGTGAAAATTGCGCGCAAACCAATTGCAGCGATGGCAAAGCAAACTACTTATACAGTTTCTATCGGTGTTGCTTCTTCAACTAACAAGGTTGATGCGGATGAAGTTATTTATAATGCAAACTTAGCTTTGCAAAAAGCTCTCGAAAGAGGCGGCAACTCTGTAAGGAATATTAATTAGATTCTTAATCTTTAGACTTTTCAAATAACTCTTAATAATCAATTCTGCAAGATGAAAAAATTTTTCCTGCTTGTATTGGATGGTGTTGGCATCGGTGAATTGCCCGATGCTTCAAGATACGGAGACGAAGGAAGCAATACTCTTGCAAATATGGCAAAAGCAGTTGGAGGTTTAAATTTACCGTCACTGCAAAAATTAGGATTAGGAAATATTTATCCCATCGAAGGTATCAAACCGGTTCTTAATCCTTTAGCTTCATTCGGAAAAATGGCAGAGATTTCAAAAGGTAAGGATTCGACTTCCGGGCATTGGGAATTAGGCGGGCTTTTTGTTGACTCGGATTTCTCTTATTTCCCTCAAGGATTTCCAGAAGATCTCATAAAAAAATTCCTTAAGCTTACAGGGTGTGAAGGTTATCTTGGTAATAAAGCTGCTTCCGGTACCGAAATTATCAAAGAGCTGGGAGAGAAGCATATTAAAACGGGATACCCAATCATTTATACATCCGCCGATTCAGTATTTCAGATAGCTGCCCACGAAGAAGTTATTCCGTTAAGTCGTCTCTACGAAATTTGCCAGGTAACAAGAGACCAGGTTTTAACGCCTCCTTTGTTAGTAGGCAGAGTTATTGCTCGTCCTTTTATAGGAGAGCCGGCAAACTTTAAACGAACTACTAACCGTAAAGATTTTTCGTTAGATCCTCCTTCTGATACAATTCTCGATTTACTTTCGAAAAATAATATTAAAACTGTTGCCGTTGGTAAGGTTAATGACCTGTTTAATTTTAAGGGAATAGACATCTCACAGATAACAAAATCGAATGAAGAAGGATATAAAAGGTTACTTGAAAATGCTGCTCAGCTAAGTAATTCTTTCATCTTTACAAATTTGGTTGATTTTGATGTATACTTCGGTCATAGAAACGATCCTTCCGGTTTTGCCGATGCCCTGAAAAAATTTGATGATTTTCTGCCTGAGTTTTTAGACAACCTGGATGAAACTGATGTCTTGCTAATTACAGCAGACCATGGCAACGATCCTGTTACTCCGAGTACCGATCACAGCAGGGAATATGTTCCCTTATTGTTTTACAGAAAAGGTAAAGCAGCTAAACCGCTTGGCGTTAGAGATACATTTTCCGATGCGGCTAAAACTGCAGCAGATTTTTTTGGAATTAAAAATTCTCTCTGCGGAAAAAGTTTCTTACATGAATAGTGGCAGAAGAGTAACAAAATCTATCGATCTAATTAACCTGAAAAGTAATGAGATCTTTTTATTGTAAGAGAGCTTAATCCGAATATGAATAAATCTGACGAATATTTAATCGATACTGACATACTAAATGAATTTCTTCTGAGTAATCATAAAACAGGTGAACCGGCATTATTAATTTTTATGAAAAAAGGAATTTGTTTTACTACGGTAATAAATGCAGGCGAACTGCTGCTCAAAGTTGAATCATCAGAGGAAAAAGAAAAAATCATTCAGCTTCTTTCGAAACTTCATGTCTTGGGAATTCATTCAAGATATTCATTGAACATCGATAAATTTTCAGGTAGAGTGGAAAATATCAGGGATGCTCTATTCTGCGCAACTGCGGAAATAAACAAATTACCGATTGTAACTTATAACAAGGCTAAGTATATTAGCACCGGTTTAAGAATAATTCATCCTAATGAAGTAAGAGGTTAACTTGTTTTTGGGTAGAGTAATCGGTACTGTATGGTCGACAAAGAAAGACGAAAATCTTGTTGGCGCAAAATTTTTAATTGTTCGTCAATTAGAGCTTGACTTAACTCCTAAAAGCAATTTTGTTGTTGCCGTTGATAGTGTAGGAGCAGGCGAAGGTGAAGTGGTGTTAGTTGCAACAGGCAGCTCGTCAAGACAAACCGAATTTACTAAGAACAAGCCTGTTGATGCGGTAATAATGGCAATAGTCGATAAGCTCGATATCCCTCCGGAAGAAAAAACATAAACAGGGAGTAAACTCATTTACTCTTTCTTTTAAATTTCAGTAGAATTATTTTTGTGCACAATTTTAGGCAGCTAATTAAAATTGGGAAAAAATTGTTTTTAGGAAAAGTAATCGGTAATGTTTGGGCTACCGAAAAATACAAGGCGGTTCATAGTTTTAAGTTGATGTTCGTTCAGCCAATAAATGCAAAGCTGGAAGTTAACGGCGATCCATTAATAGCCGTTGATACAGTGGGTGCCGGACCCGGAGAAATCATATTTTATATCACGGCTTCAGAAGCTGTTATTCCGCT
The DNA here is from genome assembly GCA_964612385.1 of uncultured Ignavibacteriaceae bacterium. Classification (GTDB taxonomy): domain Bacteria; phylum Bacteroidota; class Ignavibacteria; order Ignavibacteriales; family Ignavibacteriaceae; genus JAGUYG01. Next base: position 5,560 of record CAZTDB010000053.1, on the reverse strand, counting down.
GCCTGTTGATTTCGCTCCGGTTGATGCCTCAATTGTCGGTATAGTTGATTCTATAAACCTGCAAATTATTTAATGAGGTACTTTTCGTGAAGATTTTTAAACAATTTACAAACCGCGAGAGTCAGTCACTCGATAAATATCTTCAGGAAATCGGAAAGGTTGATTTATTAAATACCGAACAGGAGATTGACCTCGCAGTAAGAATAAGAAACGGGGATCAACGCGCATTAGAAACTCTCACTAAAGCAAACTTAAGATTTGTAGTTAGCGTTGCCAAACAGTATCAAAACCAGGGACTCTCCTTAGGTGATTTAATCAACGAAGGCAATTTAGGTTTGATAAAAGCCGCCAAACGATTTGATGAAACGCGCGGCTTTAAATTTATTTCATACGCTGTGTGGTGGATTCGTCAATCAATTCTACAGGCACTTGCCGAGCAAGCACGAATCGTTAGGCTTCCTTTGAATCGTGTCGGGGCGTTAAACAAAATCGGTAAGGCTTACAGCAATCTCGAACAGGAATTTGAAAGAGAACCAAGCGCAACAGAGCTTGCAAAAGAATTAGAAATGGATATAGCCGAGATTGCTTACACACTGAGAGTATCCGGAAGACACATTTCGATGGATGCACCCTTTTCACAGGGTGAAGAGAACAGACTACTAGACGTTATTGAAAATGAACAGCAGCCTACACCCGATCAAAATTTAATGACCGAATCACTTAAAGCAGAAATCGAAAGAGTGCTATCAACCCTATCTGAAAGAGAAGCTGAGGTGATTAAGCTTTACTTTGGCTTGAATAAGGAGAACTCTCTTACTCTTGAAGAAATAGGTGACAGATTTAATTTAACTCGTGAGCGTGTGCGTCAAATAAAAGAAAAAGCGTTAAGACGATTGAAGCACGCGTCTCGAAGTAAAAATTTAAGATCATATCTCGGCTAAGCTGCATGAAGAAAAAAGTGATACTACTAGAATTCTCAGCATTTGTGTTGGTTTGTTTTCTAATTCTCGCAAGCTGCACCTCATCTTCAAGCTCACTTCGATATAAAAATACAACAGAAACAAAAGAAGATTCCTCCTCATCCGTCAGATTCAGTTCAGAACAATCTCAACCGGAAATGGCAGCGATCGAATCCGGGAACGAATTTGATTCATCATTAAACAATGATTTTCTTAATGGAGAAGAAGATCCCGATGATATCGATGATATTCCCGAGGAAGAGGAATCTTTTGATTTAACATCAATTCTGAATAATATAAATGCCTCAGGCTCGACCGCAGATTTAAACTCCGACGGTGGTAATACACGCGAAAAAATGTTAATGGAAATTATTAAGTACTTGAATACACCATACAAATACGGTGGCAATTCCAGTAAAGGTATTGACTGTTCTGCTTTTACTCAAACAATCTTCAGAAACACACTTTCCTTTTCTCTTTTAAGATCTGCCAGAGATCAATTCACTCAAGGGCAGATTATTGAAAATGGAGATGAACTCCAATTTGGTGATCTGGTATTCTTTAATACGAGACGCCGTGTGAGACCGGGACATGTTGGTATATACATCGGCAATAAATTATTTGCACACGCAAGTTCCAAAAGGGGAGTTATAGTTTCTTCAATGGACCATGATTATTATTCAAAGAGATACATGGGCGCCCGCAGGCTGGAACTTGTTTTTTAGTTTTTTCAGCATAGTTTTACTCCTCGAAGTTGATATCTATGCTATTGAATTCTATCTTGACATAACTATTGGTTTGGTATAAATTGTTTCCGAGTCGATAATTGTTTTTATTCAATTACAATTCCATATCCTTAAGTTAACTTTTGAAATATTACCTAAAGCTTTCAAGGAGTTCTTAAATGGAACAAATACTAATAAAAGATTTGAGCAGTAAAATTCCTTATCTCATCGAAAGAGTAAAAAAGGGTGAGGAGGTAATAGTAACACAGGAAGGAAAAGTAGTATTTAAAATTGTACCCCTTATAACTACGAAAGCCGTTAAAGGATTTGGCAGCGGGTATGAAGATGTTATTTATATTGCAGATGATTTTGATGAAACCCCAGAGGATTTTAAGGAATATATCTCTTGAAAATATTGTTGGATACACAAAGTTTCCTATGGTTTGTGAAGGGTGATGAAAGACTGAGTCTAACAGCAAGAAATAAACTAGCTGAATCTGATGTTGATAAACTTATTAGCTTAGGGAGTATTTGGGAAATGGCTATAAAAATCAGCATCGGAAAATTAAAGTTAGCACAAGATTTAAGTAGCTTCATTCATAAACTTCAAACATTAAATGATTTAAAGATTTTAGAAATTAATCTATCACGCTTTGATAAGTATATTGTACTACCCTTTCATCACCGGGACCCATTTGATAGAATTATTATTTCCCAAGCATTAATCGAGAAAATGCCTGTTGTAAGTTCTGATAAAATTTTTGATAGCTACGGCATTCAAAGAATCTGGTAAACAATTATTTAAAGAAATGTGTGACCGTTCATTTCCTTCCTCAAAGTTACCGTTCCATCAAAAAACATTAAACATTATATTTGTACATAATTCAAAAATAGAATCCGGATACTAATGCTTGCATGAAAAAATACATTCTGGAAAATATCGATTGTGCGGTTTGTGCCTCCAAAATTGAAGATGCGTTAAACAATCTTGATTCGGTAAGAAGTGCTGTAATTAATCCGGCTACTTCTATGCTGTATGTGGATACTGACGATATAAAAAAAGTACAAAAGGCTATCCATGATGTTGAGCCTAAAGCTATCCTTCGCGAGGCTGCAAAAAATAATATAACCGACACACAGAAAACAGCATTTAAAAGAGAATTGTTAATTATCGTTGCCGTTCTAATTTTATTTGGAGCGGGAATGCTGTCTTCTCATCTATTAAAGGATTCACAGCTTTCATGGATTGAATATATTTTATTTATTACTGCTTATCTGATCAGCGGCTATGGCGTTCTATCTAAAGCAGTAAAAAATGTTTTCCGGGGGAAAATTTTTGACGAAAATTTTTTGATGACAGTAGCTACACTCGGTGCAATAATAATTGACGAGTTGCCTGAAGCCGTTGCAGTAATGTTCTTTTATTACGTTGGCGAATTCATTCAGAACCTTGCCTTGGGGCGTTCGAGAAGGTCAATCAAATCACTTCTCGAAATAAGACCGGATTACGCCAGTTTAATTTTGGGCGATAAATTAGTTAAAATTTCACCGGAAGACATTCGTATTGGCGATTCGATTATAATTAAACCCGGTGAAAAAATTCCTTTAGACGGCAGAATATTTAATGGAAATTCCTACATAGATACTTTTCCTCTAACCGGTGAACCTACACCGAAAGGTGTAAAACCCGGCGATGATGTAATGGCAGGTATGATAAATAAAACCGGTGTTTTATCTGTTAAGGTAACAAAGAAATTTTCTGAGTCCTCGATTTCAAAAATTTTAGAGTTGGTGGAAAACGCAGGACAGAAAAAGGCTCAGACAGAAAAATTTATTACAACTTTTGCTCGGTATTATACACCTGTAGTAGTAGCCATCGCTATGATGATAGCACTTATTCCTCCGATTATTTTTCAAGCAGAAAATTTTTCAGATTGGGTGTATAGAGCTTTGGTACTTTTAGTTATATCGTGTCCTTGCGCGTTAGTTATTAGTATTCCATTAGGTTATTTTGGGGGTATCGGCGGTGCATCTCGGAAAGGAATTCTGATAAAAGGTTCAAATTTTCTTGATGTTCTTACACGTGTTAAAACTGTTGTGTTCGATAAAACTGGAACTCTTACCAAAGGCGTATTCAAAGTAACGAGCATAATTGCCAAAAACGGTTTTACCGAAAAAGACTTATTGTTTTATGCCGCTTCGGCAGAATATCATTCAAATCATCCCATAGCAGCAGCCGTTATTGAAGCGTACGGTGAAAACATCTCCGGTATAGAAATAAATGGATACGAAGAAATTTCGGGAAGAGGAATAAAAGCCACAATTGGAGATAAGAAAATCATTGCCGGAAATGATTCACTTCTCCACGAAGAAAATATTGACCACGATTTATGCGAAACAGACGGAACGGTGATTCACATTGCGGTAAATAAAAAATATGCAGGATATATCATCATTTCGGATGAACTAAAAACCGATTCTGAAACGGCGATTCTTTCATTAAAAAAACTTGGAGTTGAAAAAAGTATTATTCTTACGGGAGATAACGAAGTTCCTACAAAAGAATTAGCCGATAGATTAGGAATTGAAACCTTTTACACCGGCTTGCTGCCCGAAGATAAAGTAGTACATCTTGAAAAGATTATGAATCAAAATATTGGATCAAAAGTGGCGTTTGTTGGAGACGGTATTAACGACGCTCCTGTATTAGCCAGAGCAGATGTAGGAATCGCAATGGGTGGTATTGGAACTGATGCAGCGATTGAAGCAGCAGATATTGTTATAATGGAAGATCAACCTTCCAAGGTTGCTGATGCAATTGAAATAGCTCAGAAAACCCGGAGTGTTGTTTGGCAAAACATTTTTTTAGCTCTTGGCATAAAAGGATTCTTTATTGTTTTAGGCAGTCTTGGCGTCGCTTCTATGTGGGAGGCTGTTTTTGCCGATATGGGAGTTGCAATATTAGCTATTCTTAATGCTGCAAGGATGCTCAAGTCCTAATAATAAAGGCTGCTCAGTCTTCACAAACCGAACAGCCTTAGATAATTTGATATATAATTTTAACTGCAGCCTGTTGTAGAGCCGCATGTCATACATTTCAAGCATGTGCCATTCCTTACCATGGTTATGCTTTGGCATTCGGGACAAATATCGCCGGTAAAACCCCGTTCAATAGCCTGCTTAACTTTTGTAGTAATTGCGTCGGTAGCGGGTTTTGATGTACTGCTTTTTGTTTCACTGCCTGAGAGTGAGTAGTTATAGGAGCTTAAATTATCTTTATCCAATTCAACCAATCTTTCGCTCACTACTTCTTCGCTTATAAATTCAGGCTCAACAAATTTTTTAACTATGCCCGGTGAAGCTTTCGATTTATATTCTCCTGGCTCAACATGCGCCAGATCGTTTCTTCCTAAGTAAGTAACAGCTAATTCTCTGAAGATATAATCTATAACGGAAGTTGCCATTTTTATTTTTTCGTTTCCTGCTACAATACCGCTTGGTTCAAATCTGGTAAAAACAAAAGCATCGATAAACTCCTCAAGAGGAACACCGTGCTGCAAACCGAGCGATATAGAAATAGCGAAACAGTTAAGCAAGCTTCTGAAGGATGCACCCTCTCTGTGCATATCGATGAAAATTTCCCCTAATTCACCGTTATCATATTCTCCTGTTCGAATATAAACGGATTGCCCATTAATTTTTGCTTTCTGCGTATAACCCTGTCGGCGGTCGGGTAATCTTCGCCGCTTTGCAATATAACGATGAATAATTCTTTCGGCTACCTTGACGATGTCGTTATGTTCTTTTTCTTCAATTAATGCTTCTAATTCTTCTTCGCTAATTGAATTTAATGGTTGCGAAAGCTTACTGCCGTCG
>CAZTDB010000052.1:0-9877 GCA_964612385.1 uncultured Ignavibacteriaceae bacterium | reverse complement strand
TTTCAAAGTGTTTTGTAACAGCTTGTATAATTCACTGTCCCTTGGAAGATTTTTGGCAAAAGATTTTATTAGCTCTGTTGTGTCCTCGCTTTCTAAACCAATGGATTCCTTTCTCCTCCTGTTAATTTCTTCCAATTGACTTTTGCGCAGTTTTTTCCCTAAATATTCTCTTAGTAACGTCGCTTCATCTCCCTTTTTTAGTCTCTCTCTGTCAGACATAAATAGTTCTTCCCGAAAATCAAAATTCATTCCTGTGCAATCAACGTGAATCAATAAGTAATCTTTTAATAAGTTAAACTTCAGTGTTCTTGTTATAAACTCTGATGAATAACTTCCGTGAACCTGACCATTTACAGAAAACATAACAGACATATCGTTTCTAAAAAACCTGTCTCTAATTATTTCTTTTGATTTTTTTACATCACGATTTTCTAATTTTGGCTTAAATACATAGCAGGTAACTTTGGCTTTACCAAAAAGCTGATCTTCATATACTTCAGAGAAAAACGTATCCACATAAGCATTTTTATCTTCCTCCAATCTCCTTTTTAACCCAAATAAATCCAGCTCTAGAACTTTGTTATGCGGGTACCTTTCTTTTTTATCAACGGTTAAAATCGGCAGGACAGGTTCAAATAAAAACTCATTTAAGCTTTGATTCAGATCTTGTGCAAATCCTGCATATCCAGAGGGAAATTGATAGGAATACATTTTTATGATTGTTCCTGTTCTGAACTTTCGTCCAAACAATTTAGCATCAAAATTATTAATATCGACTGATGGAATTGTCCCGTTATTCTTAAAATACTCAAAATAGCTGAACCGTTTGGGATCAGCCAACGAACCGATTTTTCTCTGTCTTATTAACGTAAATCCAAGCTTTCCATTATTATCATACCTTTTGGAAGCAATAAGCTGGTATCTTTTTTTCCCGCAAAACACTAAAGCACCACTTCCACCCATATTATACTTACCCTGCACAAAGTGAATGTTTATTTTATTCCCGCGAACAAGCGACAGAAAAGTATTTTCAAAATCTTCCGGTCTTTGTCCCTCTCCATTATCATAAATTATTACTGATGTATTTCTTGGTGGTCCATCTGCAACAATCTGAATTTCTTCTGCTTGCTTTCTTCTGAATTGTTGTAGATCCCAATTCTTATGTTCAGGGAAAAATTTTTGAATAGCCTCTTCCATAGTTCTTGGTGCTTCGCTAGATTCCGGATCAATTCCGGCTTCCAAACATTTCTTAGTTAAAATTGCATCAATGGAATTGGTAACTTTTTCAACGAGTGCGGCAATAGGATTTGATTGTTGTCCTCTTACAATACCAAACATTTTTTCATCGCCACCCAAAGGATGCCAATTTTCATTTGTAAATAAGGCGGGATATTTAGAAATTATTTCGTCAACAGCATCCTCAGTGGGAGCGTTGAAAAATTCGAAAAATAGTTTCAATAATAATTCTTGATAACTATCCATTGACCTTGAAAAGTTAATTGCAGATTTTTGCTTTAAACTTAATCACTAAGTTTATTTATGACAACTCTATTTTAAAATATTTCTACTTTCACTCCTCCCTCTCCCTCTCCCTCTCCTTCTCCTCCATCAAAGCCTTCAGCATCTCCCCGCCTGTTCCTAAAAATCCGATATTAGCTTTAATTTCCTCCGTAGTAGCAAGCGGGATAATGAGCAACCCATATTCAACAGTTTCAAATTTTACTTTCCTTCCGGGGGTTAAACCATACTTCGCTCTCAGCTTTACCGGTATTGTTACCCTTCCGCCGGAAGTTACTTTTAATATTTTCATAATGCTTATCGCTCCCTTCCTGTAAAATGTTTTCATGTAAACTATTGATGCGGCTTGTAAAATAATTTGTAGATCAGACTTAAAAAATATTGCGGCACGAATTAAAAGTAAAATTAAAGAAAAAAATCCCTCAGCCGAAATAATTCTTTACGGCTCAGATGCACGGGGGTGATATAAAAAATGAACGGCTAATGTTAGCATGAAAGAAAATATTTAAGGATATGAAGTATTTTAATTTGAAATGTGAAAGGTCCTTATCTATTTAAACACCAACTGAAAATCTCAACTTTAAGTTAGGTGATTAACCGTTTAGCTTTGTGAGTTAACAACATCCCTTGCTATTTCCATTTTAGGCGGCTGCTTAAGCGTCTGAAAAACAACACAGTATCTTTCTGTTAACTTTATTAATGTGTCTAATTGTTCATTTGAAGCATTCGTATCAAGATTAAACTTCAGGCGAATATTCTGAAAGCCAACGGGGACTTCTTTCGATACACCAAGTGTTCCGCGAAAATCCAAATCCCCCTCAGCATGAACAGATCCATTTTTAATATCTACACCAATTGATGCAGCCACGGCAGATAGTGTTACACCTGCGCAAGCTGCCAGTGCTTCAAGAAGCAAATCACCCGAACAGACATTAAGCCCGGTGCCCCCGGTAGCAGGATGCAAGCCTGCCTCCATTATGGCTTTGCCGGTACTTATTTTACAGGTAATTCCTTCGCCTAACTGCCCTTCGGCTTTAAATGTTATGTATGCATCCTTTGGATTCTGTTTGTATTGCGACTTTAAGGGTGCCTGTAAAGTTTTCAATTCTTCAGATCTCACATTCTTCCTCCTCTGTTTAAGGGTTAATGGCTAAATTTTTGTGAAGGCAATATCTTAAATACGGGTAATAATCAGCGTGTTATATCACACAATAATAAGATAAAGTGCCGGCGAAATTTTCTGCATGCCGCTAAGAGCAGTTTTCATTTATGAGGCGTATCTAAAGGGTCTTGTTTCGAAATTTTGTATGTGAATATTCTTAATAATCGAAACATTTCCTTAACCATAATACCTTTTTAGAGAAGACTCATTTATTGAAACCTCGGAGGTTTCGTATTCTGCGTAACTTGAGTTATTCAATCCACCGGATGGAGATTCAATTCTTTTAAGCCTGAATAAAGTTCGTCATCAGTTAATTCATGATCGACAAGCTTGCCGGCAAAGTAATCATTGTAAGCGCTCATATCGAAGTAGCCGTGTCCGCAAAGGTTAAACAAAATTGTTATTGACTTTCCTTCCTGCTTTGCTATTTCTGCTTCTCTAAATACCTGCGCAATTCCGTGTGTCGCTTCGGGTGCGGGAATTATTCCTTCGGCTCCGGCAAATTTAACTCCGGCATCAAAGCATTCAAGCTGCTGCATTGCCGCTGCTTCGATAATCTTATCTTTAAGCAGTTGACTAACGATTACACCTGCACCGTGATAGCGTAAGCCGCCTGCATGAATAGGCGCAGGAACGAATGTATGACCAAGCGTGTACATCGGAAGAAGCGGTGTAAGTCCTACCGTATCGCCAAAGTCATATCGGAATTCGCCTTTGGTAAGTTTTGGACAGGAGGCAGGCTCAACGGCTATACACCGGATATTTTTCCCCTCGGTTAGGTTGTACATTAAGAACGGAAAAGAAATGCCGGCAAAGTTTGAACCGCCGCCAAAGGGTGCGATAACAATGTCAGGAAAATCCCCTGCTTTTTCGAATTGCTTAATTGCTTCAAGTCCGATGACAGTTTGGTGCATCAACACATGGTTAAGCACACTGCCTAATGAGTATTTTGTACCGGGATTCGTAGCAGCTCTTTCAACGGCTTCGGAGATTGCAATTCCTAGGCTACCGGGAGAGTCGGGATGTTCAGCCAATAACTTTTTCCCGGATTCGGTTTTATTTGTGGGGGAAGAAAAGACCTCAGCTCCCCAGGTGTTCATCATCGATTTGCGGTAAGGTTTCTGGTCGTAGCTGATTTTTACCATATAAACTTCAAGATCGATACCGAAATGCTGGCAGGCAAAAGCAAGAGCACTTCCCCACTGTCCCGCACCGGTTTCTGTTGTTAGCTTTTTGACTCCCTCTATTTTGTTGTAATACGCCTGTGCAACCGCTGTATTTGGCTTATGAGAGCCTGCGGGACTGACGCCTTCATATTTGTAATAAATTTTTGCAGGCGTGTCTAAAAGCTTTTCCAGGTTATAAGCACGGTATAGAGGAGTTGGACGCCACATTTTATATACTTCGCGCACCTCTTCGGGAATATCAATCCATCTTTCTTTGGAAACTTCCTGCTTAATTAACTCCATCGGGAACAGCGGTGCTAAGTCTTCAGGTCCGATTGGCTTTTTCGTTCCCGGATGGAGCGGCGGCTGCATAGCATTAGGCATATCAGCCTGTATATTATACCATTGTTCAGGTATCTCTTTTTCAGACAGCAAAATTTTTTTTGTTTTTTCCATGTCTTTTACTTTTAATTTGTGAGGGAAGAAGTTTATTTGGCTTGGGCGCAATAATAAGAATTTTTGTAAAGAATAGAAAATTGAAGTGGGGAAGATTTTTTAATAAAAGCATTCATCATATCAATATTTCTGGAGATAATTTCGTTCATTAGTAATGAACAGGTTTGTTCATTCAAGATGAACAAGAATAAATTTTCATACTGAATCAAACAAATATTTTTTTATAGTAAGCGATTGACTATCATCCACTTAGTTAAAGTTGAACGTCAAATGCTATATTGATCTTCCAAGGCTTCAGCAAATGTTGATGGGAAACGGAAGGAAATAAAATTGCTTTTTCTACAACAGCATATCGATTGGTATGGCATCCATGTTCTTGCCAAAAGGTATCGCATCTTTCCCTGTATAAATAACAATCCCTCTTAAAAACTTTTTACCGGTTTCATCGGCGAATACATGTAAATGATTGAAATCTGCTGCTGAGATTTTAGCTGAGGCTTTTACCTCAATTCCAATCAGCTTACCGTCGCTGCGCTCGATTACAAAGTCAACTTCATGTCCCGAAGAAGTTCGAAAATGAAATAATGACAGGTTAAATTTACTCCATGAAGATTGTTTCAGTAATTCAACCAATACAAAATTCTCAAGTATTCTTCCCCATGATAATGGGTCGTATAAAATTTTATCCTGCTCAAAACCGATAAGATGTGTTAGTAAGCCGGTATCGCTCATATAGATTTTCGGGGTTTTAATTAATCGTTTGGATAAATTTCCCGACCATGCGGGCAAAAGATAAATCATAAAAACAGCTTCGAGCAATGCAGTATATCTTTTAAGCGTAGTTTGTGGAATGGCAGCCGACCGTGAAAATTCTGCAAAGTTAAGCAGCGTTCCGGCGCGTGCCGAAAAAATGCTGAGGAGCTTTGGAAGCTCACTTAGCTTTTCGATGTTCGAGATATCCCTCACATCCCGCTGCAGAATAGTAGTTATATAAGACTTAAACCAAGCAGCTTGCCGCGAACGGTCTTTTCTAAGCAGCATTTCAGGAAAACCGCCGGTTATTACCTTGCTTACCAGATCGTTTTTCATCCGCGATTTTCCGGTCGGTTTAAATTCGCTTTTGAAAATTTCGTCAACTAAATTAAAATCGCTGCCTGTAATTTCGTTTTGAGAGAAAGGAAATAGTTGTAGAATTTCTATCCTTCCAGCCAGTGACTCTGAAACTTTAGGCAGTAAGAAAACATTTGAAGAACCTGTAAGAATATACTTACCGGGCTTTCGTTTTCTATCGATTGAGATTTTAATAGCAGCAAAAATATCAGGCACTTTCTGTACTTCATCGATTACAAGATTATCGTCATAGCCATCAAGAAATTCCTGCGGATTATTTTGGGCGGCAGATAAAATTCCCGGATCGTCAAAAGTTAGATACTTAGCCGGATATTCATTTTCAGCAAGATATTTCACCAGTGTGCTTTTCCCGGTTTGTCTTGCACCATGCAGCAATATGACGGGTGAATCCGACAAAGCATTAATCAGCTTTGATTTTATATTTCTACTAATCATGGTGCAAAAATATATTTATGCCGGATGATAATCAACCACTTAGTGGATGATTATCATCCACCAAATGGACGATTTGCTGTTAAGTGGAAAACTGGGAGCGGAGGGGGATGTGGTATGTCGTTATTTTCAATTTCACACCAGGGTAATTTTAGAGAGCACAATGGTTAAAATACGTTATAGTTTAGCTGGAGTTCGGTCACTCCTACAAGGATTTTCTCCCGGGAATTCCTTCGGTACTTCGAAAGATGCCCGTATTGTTCAGTGTTGTTCAATAAGCAAATTGGAGATTGTGTATCAGCGATTGTTAACTTGCAAGCTTAAATTGCCTTGAACACTGCCCTAACCTGAAGGTTGCATACTTATACAGCGGTTGATCTTATATGTACTGAAACTTCCAGCTATAATCTTACTTTAACAGCAGAAGCTTTTTAACTTCTGAAAAAATCCCCGACTTCCCGAAGTGAGGCGTGACTGTATACTTGTAAAAATATACGCTTGAAGATAATCCGCTTCCATCAAAAACAACCTCATACCTACCGGCTGGTTTCTCCTCGTTAACCAGAATAGCTATCTCTCTTCCCAGCGCATCATAAACTTTAAGAGATACATTACTGATTACCGGTAAGCGATAACCGATAACCGTAACAGGGTTGAACGGGTTCGGATAATTCTGGTATAGTATAAAATCATCCGGTAAAAGATATCTGCTTTTTTCATCAATTGAAGTAACACCTCCTCCTGTTGTTGTTTTTAAAATTGCACCGTTATCACCGGCAATCCATCCTGCGTTTGCATCAATGAAAAGAACTGCTTCAATATTTTTATTTGTTCCGCTGTTTAACTGCAGCCATTCAGTTCCTCCGTTTGTTGTCCTCAGAAGAGTTCCGTTTAAACCTGCAGCCCAGCCATTATTTTCATCAACAAAAAATACTGACCTGAGATAGGAATTTGTAGTTCCACTAGTTTGAGGAATCCAGTTTATACCGCCATCAGTCGTCTTAATAATAGTGTCGAATAATCCAACAGCATAAGCGGTGTTTTCATTGACGCTCGTTACAGAACGTAAGGTATTTGTCGTCCCGCTTGGCTGAGTATTCCAGTTTGTTCCTCCGTCATCAGTTTTTAAGATTATTCCGTTGCTGCCCACAGCCCAAACTGTATTTTCATTCACAATGCTTGTTGAAAATATTGCATTATTAGTTCCGCTGCTTTGAGGATTCCATATACCGCCGCCATCAGTACTCTTAAGAATAGTTCCGCCGCCACCGGTTACCCATCCGGTATTTTCATCAATAAAATTAATATTATTGATTGTAACTGAAATTCCGCTGGTTTGTGTAAACCAGCTATCTCCTCCATCAGTAGTTTTGTGGATTGTTCCCTGACCTAAAAAGTTGCTAGTTACCCAGCCTGTGTTTTCATCTACAAAGCTTATTGAATTGAATGTTTGTGTTGTACCTGTTGTTTGCACTGTCCAGTTATCGCCGCCATCGGTAGTAAGCAACACCTTGCCGCTTTGACCCGCTACCCATAGATTAGAGCCTGCCTTAGCTATAGTAGTGAGGTTAGTATTAGTATTTACAATGCTGCTTGATTTAGCCGACCATGTTTTTCCATCATCCGTTGAAATGCCTATCATCCCATGCATACCGACTGTAATGAATTTAACAATATTATCTGCCTGCTTATTGAGGTTTTTTCCGATGGGCGGAGCGCCGATAAAACCTAAAACCATATTCAGCTCACCACTGCCGAAAAAGCTCGGGTGCCATGTTTCTCCCTCATCTAAAGAATATACTATACAACCATTATCTCCAGCGGCTACTAATAATAAGTAATCATCCTTTTGATAGCCTGTAACCGATTTTAAATCAAAGCTAACACCGCTATTGCGTTTACTCCATACTGTACCATTTTTAGATGTAGAAATATATCCATTATCTCCTACCACAACCAGTATATTTGCTTGTTCATTATATACTGACCAGCCAGCGTTTGTTTTAATATATTCTGTAATTTGTGAAGCTTCAGCACGTTTACCGAGGGCTAATCCCGGTTCAATTGTAAGAGGAATCCAATTACTGCCGCCATCTGTCGTTTGCAGAACGGTACTGCTGTCTCCTACTATTAATCCGCTATCGGTTCCAACAAAATAAATTCCAAATAGATCATTATTTGTACCGCTTGTTTGAAGACTCCAGTTATATCCTGCATCAATTGTCTTTAATATAGTCCCGCCATTTCCAATCATCCAGCCAAGATTTTCATTAATGAAAAATGATTCGTTGATACCGGATTGACTGCCGCTTTGGGCATTCCAGCTTTCACCACCGTCAGTTGTTTTTAAAACTGTTCCGTTTTCACTAACTGCGTAAACAGAATTTTCATTAAAAGCATGAACTGAATGCAGGCGTTCTGTTATGGTACTTTGTTGCAAGCCCCAGGTTTCCCCGCCATCCGTAGATTTTATAATTGTGCCGTGCTCGCCAACAGCCCAGCCAATTAGCGAATCGGCAAAAGAGACTGAGTAAAGAGTGTTACCCTGTGGAAGAGGATTTTGCCAGAACCAATCGTTCTGAGAAAAAAGAAGTACATTGCTGAAAAGAAGTAAAAAGAAAAAATATTTCATTGTGCTTACCTTTCTGTTAATAGTAATGCCTTGCTCTGACCGAAAAGATATAAGAGGTGTCCGTTTCTTAAAAAATATGAAATTTTAATGTTTGTCACAAACAAACAGTTGATAAATGGCAAAGACGGAGCCGATTTAGTATCTCTGTCCAAAACGAATTTAATCAGACACAGTATGCTCAGAGCCTGCAAAATACCTACTGAGGAGAAATGAGACAGATTAAATCATTGGTAAAACATCTGCCTGCTCTTTATTCGATCTTAAAAATTTCCCTGTAGCCTGTTTCGACTAAATCCATGTAACCCATCATGATGTCTTTTACTTCCGGTTTTGATGTAAAACCTTCCTGTTTATCAAACGCCGAGAAGCTTTCAATTTCATATTCAAAAACAACTGTCCAGTAGCCTGCTACGGCATCGGTCATAACTCTTGGATTTTTCGCTTCGGCTGTTTCGATAAACGGAAATGTCTGCTTGAATTTTTTAACAAGCTCTTTAGTCATTCCGGGTTTTGTTCGGAACACATTGCGGACTAAGTACATAAAGCCTCCTAATTTATTATTTATTATTCAATATTGATGAATCCCGCCGCACTCTTTGAGGGGTGATGATTTTAAAGTTGTTTTTGTTTAATAAACCCGAATTGTAAACCGGTAATAACTTATGGTAACAGACTTGCTTTGTCAATAATTTTATGTTATAAATTTAGCCTTTTGATTTAAATGTAACTGCTGTCACTCAATATTATTGCATATTATAGCCATAGTTATCTTAACCCAATCGCTTTCGATTTCTTCTTTGCTGCAATACTTACTTTAACGAATTCACAAGCTTGTTAAACTCCTTAGCACTTTTGAATCAAGGGACTTGCGGCAGTTTTACAAACCGAAAGATGATACGCTTCCTATTTCTCCAATTTGATATGAAACTCTTTTTTACTTAAGTTTGTTGCGTGAAAATGAAAAAGCAAATACTAAATATCGAAATACATCATCATCACTTATCGGATTTTTATGCCGGCAGGTGATGAACTTTAAATATTTTAACAACACCCCCCCGGCGCTTGTCGGGGTTTTTTGTTTTAAAGGATAATTTTATGAACGGTAATTTGAAATTGGCAATACAAAAAAAAGGAAGGCTTACCGATAAATCTGTTGAGCTTTTGAAGTTGTGCGGACTCGATTTTGAGAATTACTCAGAGAGGCTTTTTGTTACCGCAAGAAACTTCCCGCTCGATATACTCTTTCTAAGGGATGACGACATACCCGAATACGTCCAGGATGGCGTAGCAGATATTGGTATTGTTGGTGAAGATGTAGTTAATGAAAAACAAACAACAACGCCTTTGTTAGAAAAATTGGGCTTTGGCAGATGCAGCCTG
>CAZTDB010000051.1:0-9944 GCA_964612385.1 uncultured Ignavibacteriaceae bacterium | reverse complement strand
TTACCCGATTCCGAAGGAGGATTAGTTTTAGGAGGCGGAATTAGAACAGACATAGCCGGTGCATATAATATAAGATTCGATTACACCTATGCCGATTATGGCAGATTAGCCGAAGCGCATAGGGTTACGGTTAGCATTGGGATATATTGAATTAGCTATGTAGAAGTTATGTTTAATAAAGTTCAAATTAAGAATTATACAGAAATAAAAAATTCTATAATGTTAGCTGGCTAATAGTAAAAAAAGAGACGGGGCATGCCCCGTCTCTACAACAAAAGAATACCTGGTAAATTTTATGAATAAAAAAAATAATAATGAGCAAGTACCAAAATAAATACAGAATCGAATCAATTCGATTGAAAGAATGGGATTACTCAACACCATGGTGGTATTACGTTACAATAAGTACGAAGAATCATATATGCTGGTTCGGAGATGTGATAAACTCGATAATGAAATTGAACGAAAGCGGTGTAGCCGCAGAAATGTGCTGGTTAAAAATTCCTGAGCATTACGCTACAGTTGAATTAGATTATTTTAGAATAATGCCAAATCATGTACACGGCATAATAATATTAAACGAATCCCAAGCTGTAGAGACGGGGCATGCCCCGTCTCCACAACGTCATAAGAAACATTCGCTTTCAAACGTGGTTGGAAGTTTCAAATCAGCCGTTTCAAAAAATCTTCATAAAATCGGTATTAAAGGCTTTGGATGGCAATCCAGATTTTATGAAAGAATTATTCGGAATGAAGCAGAGTTATATAAAATCAGAAAATATATTGAGGAGAATCCGTTAAGGTGGGAGATAGAAAAAGACAATCCTAAAAATTTGGATATATAATTACTGATATATGTAGAGACGGGGCATGCACCGTCTCTACAACCTTAAATTTATGAAATAAAATTTTATCCATTTCATCAATGAGTCTTCTCTAAAAAGGTATTTTCATCAAAGAGATGTTTCGATTATTAAGAATATTCGAATACAAAATTTCCAAATAAGACCTTTTTAGATACGCCTCATAAATTAAAATAACTTATGAAAATTACAATTATTCTATTAACATATCTTAATTTTGTTTTACTTTTTGCAGCATGCAGCATAAAAGAAAAGAATAAAGAATTAACATTCCAATCGAAAGGCAGCATAAATTATTACCTCACCGCTGAAGAGAAATCTTTCCTCGATACTCTTCAATACTACACCTTTCTATACTTCATGGATGAGAGAAATCCTGAAAATGGATTAGTTAAAGACAGAACAGCCGATTGGTCTGCTTCGAGCATTGCAGCAATTGGGTTTGCAATTCCTTCGTATGCAATCGGTGCAGAAAGAAATTGGATATCGAGAGAAGATGCAGCAAATCTTACACTAACCATACTGCAGTTTTTTCTAAATTCCGAACAGAGTTCAAATGCCGATGCCACAGGTTATAAAGGATTTTATTATCACTTTCTTGATATGAAAACAGGCAAACGAACCTGGCAATCGGAGCTTTCAACAGTAGATACAGGTTTGCTTATTGCAGGGATAATTTTCGCAAGACAGTATTTTAATAAAGAAAATGAAATCGAAAATCAAATAAGAGAAAGCGCCACGAAATTGATCGATAGGCTTGATTGGAATTTATTTAAAATGAAAACCGACGATCGGTATAACAATTCTATCTGTATGGGCTGGTATCCTGAGAAGGGTTTTCATCACATGGGCTGGACAGGTTATAACGAAGCATTGTTCCTTTATGTTCTTGCTGCAGGAGGAAATTTGAATAATCCAAAAGAATCATTTGAGGCATGGCTAAACACATACGATTGGCGGGAACCGTACCCCGGTTTGGCTCACGCCGTTTTTCCACCGATGTTCGGTCATCATTACTCGCACATGTTCATAGATTTCAGAGGGCTTGCCGATTCTTATATGAAACAAAAAGGAATAGATTATTTCGAAAATTCCAGACACGCTGCTTATACACAAAGAAACTATGCTATCGAAAATCCTAACAATTGGGCTGGGTATGATTCATTATGCTGGGGGTTAACTGCCTGCGAGGGTCCGGGCGAAAGTTATAATTTTAACGATAAAAAATTTCTTACCTATGCAGGCAGGGGAACAAGCGGTCCGGAGCTTGTATATTTTGACGACGGAACAATCGCTCCGACTGCCTCAATTGCATCGATAGTTTTTGCCCCTGAAATAGTTGTTCCGACAATAATGAATATTCATGAATTATACGGAGCTAAAGGCTTGTGGTCAAAGCATGGAATGCTGGATGCGTTTAATCCCACACTAAATTGGTTCAGTCCGGATTACATTGGCATTGATCAAGGTCCAATTATTATTATGTTGGAAAATTTCAGAACGGGATTGGTATGGGATTATTTCATGAAGGACACGCTGGTTCAAAACGGATTGAATAAATTGGGATTTGAGTATCTTGAGTAATCAGTAAAGATATGCATCCCAACAAGACTTGTTATCATCAACTTAAGAGTGGCAATTTTAAAATAATAAATGAGTCTTCACTAAAAAGGTATTTTCATCAATAAAATATTTCGATTATTAATAATATTCAAATACAAAATTCCCAAATGAGACCTTTTTAGATACGCCTCATAAATTGAGCAGTATTTTATTTGAGAGGAAATTAACGTTTTTATAATGTCATGCCTTCAGCATTAAGTTGTGTTTTTTCTTAGCGCTATTTTAATAGTTTCATCCCTTCGGGATTAGGAAATATAAATCCTAATAGGGATGATATAATTATTGAAAAGGAACAACAAAGAATATAAAAATCCTTGGGGAAGACATAAAAAACTTTTGTTGTATAGTGTCATCAAAATAATTATACAAATTTTGATAGAAAAACATAGTCATTATGATGGCATTTAAATGTCGAATTGGATCCTATTACACCGACTTTACAACGCGAATATTTAAACATATTAAAATGAAAAATTTTATCCGCTATTTTTTTATATCAATTATTTTTTTGGTTGCATCGAACTTATCTGCGCAAAAAATTTTATTGGATGACTTAGAAGAAATTGAGTCATGGAAGATTTATAAATCCGATGGCGTTGAAGCAAAAGTATCGTTGGCAGAAGGAAAGACAGGCAGTGCAATCAGGTTCGACTATGATTTCACTCTTGGTTCGGGATACGGCGGAATTCAAAAAATAATTGAATTAGACTTGCCGGAGAATTATCAATTCTCATTTTACCTTAAAGCCGATTCTCCAAATAATAATTTTGAAATAAAATTCTTAGATGCTTCCGGTGAAAATGTTTGGTGGGTAAATAATCGTAATTATAAATTTCCAACGGAATGGACAAAAGTAGTCGTAAAGAAAAGACACATAAATTTTGCATGGGGTCCTACTGAAAATAAAGAATTGAAAAACGCAGCCGGAATTGAATTTACGATTGCATCATACACCGGCGGCAAGGGTTCAATCTATATCGATGATTTATACTTTGAACCGCTTCCGTCACCATCAGCTATTCCGCCGCCGCCTTTTATTTCCGCTTCCTCTGAAAAAGATGCCGGCAACAAGGTTGAAAACATTTTTGATAGAGATATCAATACAAAATGGCTTAGTAAAACATCTGATGAAGAAAATATCATTATCAACTTTCAGCAGCAACGTGAAATCGGCGGTTTTATTATTGATTGGGATAACCAAAATTTTCCTCATATATTCGAAATATTTTTATCAGATGATTCGCAGCAATGGGAAAAAGTTTATTCGGTTCAACACAACAACAGTTTTAGAAGCTATATAAGACTTAAGGATGCAGATTCAAAGTTTGTTAAATTAATCATGCAGTACAGCAGCGGCGAAAGGTTTGGTATTAAAGAGTTGAAAATTTTAGAGCCGTCTTATTCCGAGAGCATTAATACTTTTTTCATTAATATGACGAAAGACTTTCCGCGGGGATACTATCCAAGATATTTTTGTGAAGAAAAATCTTACTGGAATATTATCGGAGTTAATTCAGATGTTAAAGAAGCTTTGATTAATGAGGACGGAATGATTGAAATCGATAAGGAAAGATTCTCTATCGAGCCTATGCTGTTTATTGATAATAAACTTTATACGTGGCATGAAGTCGGGAAAGAACAATCTCTTGAGGATAACTATTTACCCGTCCCAAAAGTCTTGTGGAAAGCAAAAAATTTTGAGCTTCAAGTAAAAGCCTTTGCACACGGCAATGCAAATGAAAGTTCAGTTCTTTATGCAATCTATTCACTTAAGAATCCAGGCAGCACAAGCTTGAAAGGGAAATTACATCTTCTATTAAGACCATTTCAGGTTAATCCAAATTATCAGTGGTTGAATATCGAAGGCGGCGTTTCAAAAATATCGTCGATCGATATTTCAGATTCAGTCGTTAAAATAGATAATGATAAGTTTATTTATCCGCTTACAAAATTTAACGCTGCAGGTGCTGTAAGATTCGAACAGGAGAATTTAATTTCGTTGTTAACAAGAAACGAAATTCCGAATGAAAAAAATATTACCGATCAATTTAATTTAGCAAGTGGAGTACTTAGCTACGATTTTGAATTATTACCCGGACAAAGTAAAGATATTCTGCTGGCTATACCCTTTTACGAAAATAATCTAGGTGAAATAAAATTTTCAAATGAACATTCAAATGCACTGCTTATCGAGAAATTGTTCGAGGAAACAAAAAATTATTGGAGAAAAAAAATATCGCAGGTAAAATTTAATCTGCCTAAAAGTGCAGATAAGATTATCAACTCATACAGAACCAATTTAGCTTACATTTTAATTAATAGAGATAACGCAGGCATACAGCCCGGTTCAAGGTCTTATGAAAGATCATGGATAAGGGACGGTTCGCTCACATCTTCGGCGCTGCTGAAAAACGGAATAGTTGAAGAGGTAAGAGCGTTTATCGAATGGTATTCAAAACATCAATATGAAAACGGCAAAATACCCTGCGTGGTTGACCGGCGCGGTCCCGATCCTGTGCCTGAGCATGACAGCCACGGCGAATATATCTTTTTGCTGAAACAGTATTTTAATTTCACTAAGGATACATCTATTTTGAATGCCTACAACGATCAAATTATCAAAACAGTTAACTATATGAAATCTCTGATTGACGAAAGATCGACCGGGCATTTTAAAAATGGAAACGACAGCATTAGAGCCTATTATGGAATAATGCCGGAATCAATTAGTCACGAAGGCTATTCAGCAAAACCGATGCACTCCTACTGGGATAATTTTTTCACTATGAAGGGGCTAAAAGATGCTGTTGAAATTCAAGCGTTGCTGCGTAATAAAAATGAATATGAAAGAATTAAGAACATCCGTGATAAATTCAAGCATGATTTATATAATTCAATCAAGCTTGCAATAAATACAAGAAAAATCGATTACATCCCCGGTTGTGTCGAATTGGGCGATTTCGATCCCACTTCAACTACTATCGCAATTTATCCCTGCGGCGAATTACGGAATCTTCCGCAGCCTTATGCACAAAATACGTTTGACAAATATTTTAAATTCTTTTCGGAACGTAAGTCCGGTTTAAGAGATTGGACTAATTATACTCCTTATGAAGTAAGGACGATCGGTTCATTTTTATTTTTAGATGAACCAACTATTGCTCACGAGCTATTAGATTTTTTCTTAGATCATCAAAGACCGGCAGGATGGCATCATTGGGCTGAAGTTATTTGGAATAACGAACGGTACCCCGGTTTTATCGGAGATATGCCTCATACATGGGTTGGTTCTGATTTTATTAATGCTGTTCGAGCTATGTTCGTTTATGAAGATGAATACGATTCATCTCTTGTAATTTGTGCGGGATTAAAGCAAGATTGGATTGATGAACCCGCCGGAATATCGGTTGAGAATCTTCCTACATATTTTGGCTCTTTGTCTTACAGCATACAAAAAAAAGATAATGTTTATTTAGTAAATATTTACGGTGATATGCAGTTGCCGTCCGGCGGTATAGCTCTAAAGAACTTCAATTCTTCAAATCTTCCGAAGAAAGTTTTAATTAACGAAAGCGAAAGCAAGCGCTTTACAAATAATTCAATTTTGATTAATGAATTTCCTGCCTCATTAGAAATTATTTATTGAATGAGGTGACTGAAAATAAATCATAACTAAGTCTAAATGAAAAGGCTAAAAATGAAATCAATGCTCATAACAATAATATTTATGATGATGATTACAGACATCAATGCGCAAAACCAATCTTCAAAACAAACGTTAAAAAGTTTTGAGAAGGAAATAAACATCACAGTCGGCTTTCAATACTTAATTTACTTACCGATTGATTACGATAAAGCAGATAAAAAATTTCCGCTGGTATTATTTCTGCACGGTGCCGGCGAACGTGGGACGGATATCGAAGCTGTTAAAAGACACGGTCCGCCAAGACTTGTTGAAACCGGCAAAGATTTTCCGTTCATTTTAGTTTCGCCTCAGTGTCCCGAATCAAACCGCTGGAATAATCAAACAATTGCTCTTTCTGCTTTACTTGATGAAATAGAAAGCAAATACAATGTAGACGAACGTAAAATCTATGTTACAGGTTTGAGCATGGGAGGACAGGGCACATGGTCATTAGCTCTCGCTCAACCGCATCGTTTTGCCGCTATTGCTCCAATCTGCGGATGGACAGATACGTTTGAAGCATGTAAAATAAAGCATCTGCCTGCATGGGTATTTCACGGCGCAAAAGATTCGGTTGTGCCTTTAAGAGAATCTGAAGAAATTGTCGGGGTCTTAAAAAAATGCGGCGCAGAGGAAATTAAGTTTACTATTTTTCCCGAGGCGGGTCACGATTCATGGACAGAAACTTATAATAATGACGAGCTGTACGAATGGCTGCTTTCTCATTCACTAAAAAATATTGAAGAATAATTTCGACGATGAAGATTAAATCATTAAATGGATTATGGAACTTCCTCCAGGATCCTCAAAATGTACTTACTTATTCACAAGCTGAAAATCGTTTCGTAAATGATTCACTGCCTGTAATGAAAATTCCGTCCAACTGGCAATTACAGAATCTGAATAACTTCTCCGGATCTGTTTGGTTTTTTAAGGAATTCAAACTTCAAGATTCGAAGTCAAAATTATTCATTTTAGAATTTAACGGGGTCGACTATTTCACCGATGTTTGGTTAAATAAAAAATATCTCGGAAACCATGAAGGCTATTTCCAAAAATTTTATTTCGACGCTTCGAAGGTAATTAATACAAACGGTAAGAATTATCTCATAGTAAAAGTAAATTCACCAAAGGAAGAACCCAGAACTGTTTGGCCGTTCAAAAAGAAACTGATAAAAGGAATATTTAATCATCATGACTGCAGACCCGGCGGATGGAGCTATGAACACGGTCAGGATATGAATACAGGCGGAATATGGAATGATGTGAAGCTGTATCAATCAGATTATTTATATATCAATTCCATAAGAATCAATTCGAAATTAAATGACGAACTCAACAAAGCGGCGATTAAAATTTCAATCGATTATTATTCGAACGATTCATTACCGATTGAAGATAAGATTGAATTAGTTATCCGCAGTCCGGAGAATAAAATTTTTAAGAAAAACTTTCAGATCCAAATCAAAAGGAACGTCGGCAAAATTGAGTTAAAGGCAGATATATCAAAACCCGAATTGTGGTGGACGTGGGATTTAGGCGAACAGAATCTTTACACGGTGAGAATCAAAGGAAGAAAAATTCCCTTTTGTGAAGAAACTTTCGGTATAAGAGAAGTAATGCTGGATGAGAAACAAAATTTTTATCTTAACCGGAAAAAATTATTTCTGCGGGGGACAAACGTCATTCCCACACAATTCCTTTCCGAATTAACAAAGCAAAAAATTGAAAAGCACGTTCGCTGGATAAGAGAAGCTAATGTAAACATAATTAGAATGCACGCTCATGTTAATCGAAAAGAGTACTATGATGAATGCGATAAAAAGGGGATTTTAGTTTGGCAGGATTTTGCACTGCAATGGACATACGACGATTTACCCGAATTTGCTGCTGAAGCTGCTGCACAAATTAAAGATATGGTTAAATTGCATTTTAATCATCCATCTATTGCTTTTTGGTGCTGCCATAATGAGCCGGGAAATCAGATAGAAACGCTCGATCCGTTTCTTTACAAATCAGTATTAAGCATTGATAAAAGTCGAATAGTAAGAAAAGCTTCCAACTATGAAGAACACCCGTACGACGGATGGTATTGGGGCAGCAGAGAACATTTCGCCGTCAGACCGATGGGTCCGCTTGTTACAGAATTTGGTGCGCAAGCGCTTCCCGCAATTTCTTCTTTAAGAAAATTCTTAAGTAAAAAAGAAATCGAAAAACCTGATTGGAAAAAATGGGAGTACCACAACTTTCAATATGAGCAAACATTTCTAATCGCCGGGATTGAAAAAGGAAAAAACGTAAATGAATTTATCTATAATTCTCAGAATTATCAGGCTGAATTAATCCGAACCGCTATCGATAATTATAGACGGGGCAAGCATGATAACATTACAGGAGTATTCCAATTCATGTTCATCGATTGCTGGGCTTCTATTACCTGGTCTGTTATCGATTATTTCGGAAAGAAGAAAGCAGGATACTATGCACTGCAGCGAGCATTTCAACCGCTGTATGTTGCAATAAAGCTGAGACAGAGAAAGTATTTTACAGGCAGTAAATTAAATATCGATCTGTGGGTAATTAATGACCTTTATGAAGAGTTTAAAAATTGTAAAATTGATTTTGAACTTAATAAGAAAATATTAGCATCGATTACTTTATCCTGCATAGAAGAGAATTCCATAAAGTACATTCAGTGGGATACTATTGATGTAAAGCTGCCGGAAAGAATACGTACCGGAAGTCATTCGATATCGGTATTATTAAAAAATAAAAGTGAAAAGATTTTATCGAATAACCAAATTACAATTCAAATAGTTAAACATTTATGAGTTAGAAGAATGAAATTACAAAACGGGTTTATATTCTTTATTGTTTTATTTATTAATGTTTTCAGTTTGTCTTACTCAATTGCGCAAGACACGGTTCCTCCGGCTGTACCCGAGAATGTGCGCGGATTTGGCTATGAAAAACACTACGATATTACATGGTTCAATAATTCAAAGGAAGATTTAGCGGGCTACAAAGTGTACCGCAAAACAGGCGGACAGTTTGTACCATATGCCGATGTACCTAAAGAAAAAAGTTATCTTACTTTAAATGTAGGTCAAATCGGAGTAACCAATACATTTAAAGTAAGCGCTTATGATATAAATGGAAATGAATCTTCTTTAAGCGATAGTGTTGTTGTTACAACTCATGAGATGACAGATGAAGAATTTTTGGATATGGTTCAGCGGGCTACGTTCCGCTTCTTTTGGGATTATGCGCATCCCGTTTCCGGCTTAACCCGTGAAAGATTGGGTTCGGGCAATACAGTAACAAGCGGCGGATCGGGTTTTGGCATCATGGCTTTGCTTGTCGGCATCGAAAGAGAATTCATCAAACGTGAACATGGTGTGGAAAGAATGCTTAAGATTCTGAAGTTCTTA
This sequence comes from uncultured Ignavibacteriaceae bacterium, assembly GCA_964612385.1. Taxonomy (GTDB): domain Bacteria; phylum Bacteroidota; class Ignavibacteria; order Ignavibacteriales; family Ignavibacteriaceae; genus JAGUYG01. The sequence continues at coordinate 342 of CAZTDB010000051.1, read as the reverse complement.
AATGAAAAAGCCGATCGATTCCACGGAGCTTTCTCACACTGGCTCGACGGTAATACAGGTAAAGCTATTCCTTTCAGCCAATATGATAACGGCGGCGATATTGTTGAAACTTCTTTCATGATTCAAGGGCTATTGGCTGCACGGCAATATTTTAACCGTTCGGATTCATCAGAGGCTGAGATAAGAAATTTAATAACTCAAATTTGGGAAAGTGTTGAGTGGGATTGGTACCGTCGATCGCCTTATTCAGACCATTTATATTGGCATTGGTCACCGAACTACGGCTGGCAGATGAACATGAAATTAATAGGTTACATGGAAACAATGATAACATATCTGCTT
>CAZTDB010000050.1:0-9957 GCA_964612385.1 uncultured Ignavibacteriaceae bacterium | reverse complement strand
TTTAGATTTACGGTTCGATGAAGATTTCCTGCAGAATGATTTGAATAAAACTTTGCTTCTGGAATATTCATCAAAATTTAAAAGTAAAGCCGTAGATCGCCGGGTTAAATTATTTTTGAATGCTTATGAATTATTTTGAAAGATAACCTCAATGATTCAGCTTGATGTAATAAAAAATTTCTTTCCAAATTATTTAGGCGATAACGCTGTTTTTCATAAATATATTTTGAAGGAATATATTCTGCTTTTAATCCTTGATTATTTATCAACCACACCTTTTATCAAGAAAATTAATTTCATCGGTGGTACAAGCATAAGGCTTATAAAAGGTATTGATAGATTCTCCGAAGATCTTGACTTTGAGTGCAAATCATTTTCAAAAGATGAATTTATAGAAATGTCTGATGGGATTGTAAAATTTCTTAATAATTACGGCTTTGATATTGAAGTTAAACAGAAAGATGAAACGAAGCTCAAAGCATTTCGCAGGAACATTAATTTTCCTCAGCTTTTATATAAAACCGGCTTAAGCGGTTACAAAGAAGAAAGGTTTCTTATCAAGATAGAATGCCAGGATCAATTTGTAGATTATCAACCTGAAATTGCAACTATAAAAGGATGCGGTTTCTTCTTCCCCATGCCGGTGCCGCCTGCAGCAGTGTTGTGTGCTATGAAGATTGCTGCTATGCTTAACAGGAAGAAGGGACGCGATTTTTATGATGCACTATTTCTACTTTCTCAAACTCTTCCTGATTTTAATTTTCTTTCAGCAAAGTGTGGAATTTCAAATCTAAAGGAACTTAAGGAAGCAGCTAAAAAATTATTTTTAACCGTTGATCTGAATATTAAAATGAAAGATTTCGAACATCTTCTTTTTAATAAAAATAACAGCGCAAGGATACTTCAGGCGCCTGAGATATTTAAGAATCTGTAATTGGAATTTGCATTATAAGCATACATTTATTCCTATTACAAATGACTCTTCTCTAAAAAGGTGTTTTCATTAAGGAGATGTTTCGATTATTAAGAATATTCGAGTACAAAATTTCCAAATAAGTTCTTATTAGATTCGTCTTGTGAATTATTCTCTAACAAATTTTATTTTCCTTACGGCTGCCAACGGCATTATTACAGTTTCATCTCCTATCTTACAAATTAATTCGTCTTTTACTATATCCAGCTTAGTTTGTTTGTTCGTCCGCCAAATAATATTCGCAGAGATTATAGTGTCTTTTGGCGAACCAAATGTAATTTCGGAGACTTTATCAAAGTGAAGATGAATGAATCCGCCTTTATGCGATGCTTGTAAGGTTTTAATCAATTTTTCGCCGGACTTTGCGCTTCTTCCGAGTTCTTGAAACAAAAGTATTTTACCGTCTCTACGCTCAATCTCAATTAGTTGAGCGTTGTCGTTCGTTCTATTAGAATTAGTTAAAAGTAAGATGAGGCTTATTAGATAAATCATATCAGTTTCTCTTAATGTTGTTGAAAGAAGTTAAATTATTTGTGTCCATTCTTGGCAGAGAAAGAAAGACACTAATTCACACGAACGTTCACGAATAAAACTACTGCATTTTTTTTTATATTGCAATAAAGATTTGGAGGAATAACTTAATTGTCATGAATATTTCCGATTTACTTTCCATTCAAAAAAAATCCAAGCGTCTTGTTATCGGTTTAATGTCCGGCACTTCGCTGGACGGAGTTGATGCTGTACTTTTAGAAATTAAAGGCTGCGGCACTTCCACAAAGTTGAAGCAATTAGGTTTCATAACTTATCCTTTTCCTGCTGGAATGAAACAGGCATTGTTAAAGAACGTTGAATATAAAGGAGGAAATGTAACCGAAATTTGCAGGCTTAACTTTCTCATCTCATTGGTGTATGTTGATGCAATTAAAGTTCTAACGAACAAACTTAATATCCCGCTTTCGAAAATAGATTTGATCGGTTCTCACGGACAAACAGTGCATCATCTTCCCAATAAAGAAAATTTGTTCGGCTATATGTTTGGTTCAACATTACAAATTGGCGACCCCTCAGTGATAGCAAAGTTAACCGGCATCTTAACTATTGGAGATTTTAGAACCGGCGATGTTGCTCTCGGCGGGCAGGGGGCTCCTCTTGTTCCCTATTTTGATTATATAATGTTTCATTCAAATGAAAAAAACAGAGCGCTGCTGAATATCGGGGGAATTTCAAACATCACTATTTTGGATAAGAAAGGGACAGCGAAAGATGTGATTGCATTCGACACCGGTCCGGGCAATATGCTGATAGATTATCTTTGCCGAAAATTTTTTAACAAAGAGTACGATAAAGACGGCATGATTGCATTCAGCGGAAAAGTGAATGAAAATTTATTTGGCGATTTAATTAAGACGGATTCATTTATCCACCAGCGACCTCCAAAATCAACCGGCAGAGAGTACTACGGAAGAGATTTTATATCCAAGCTTATGCGTAAACATAAATTAATCCCCCATGCAGATTGGATTGCCACTATAACAAAATTTACTGCATTTGCAGTCTTTAACAATTATGATAAATTCATTAAAGATGAAACGGTAATTGAAGAATTATTCGTAAGCGGCGGCGGTGCACGAAACAAATACTTGGTCAATGAATTGAAAAAATATTTCGGGAAAAATGTTTCAATTAAAAATGTAAAAGATCTCGGCATTTCTTCCGATGCAAAAGAAGCAATCTGTTTTGCCGTATTAGCGAACGAAACTCTCGGAGGTAATCCTTCTAATATTCCGAGAGTAACAGGCGCTGAAAAACAAACCATACTCGGAAAAATTTGTCTGCCATAGTTTTTAAACGCGAGGGTGAGAAAATGAAAATATTAATTACCGGCGGAAGCGGATTACTCGGACAGTATCTCAATCTAACCCTGTCCGAAAAGCATGATTTATTAACTTTATATAACACTCACTCAGGTAATTGCAATGATTTTAACTCCCGTCAGATTGATTTAACTAATTCGACTTACCTTACGGAAATAATTAATGATTTCAAACCCGGCTTGGTTATTCATGCGGCGGCTGTTTCAACACCTGCACAGATAAAAAAATTGACCGCCAAATATGTATACGATATAAATGTGAATGCCACACAAAAAATAGCCGGGCTATGCGAAAAGAATAACGCAAGAATGTTCTATTTATCTACCGATCTTGTTTATGCAGGTTATCGCGGGTCGATGCTGAAGGAGGATGCAAAGCTGATCCCTGTTTCACTTTATGCAGAAACTAAATTAATGGGTGAGATAAAAATTCAACAGACGACCGGAAATTTTATCATTCTGCGAACAGCTCTTCTTTATGGTTTCGGATTGAATCATTCAAGATGTAATTTTCATTTTATGTATAATGAATTGAAAAAAGGCAAGCCGGTAAAATTATTTACCGATCAATTTAGAACCCCGCTTTCATTAAAGGAGGCTGCAAGAATAATAAGCAGGCTAACCGATTTAGATATTAATAATGAAATAATAAATTTTGGAGGGAAGGAAAGAGTTTCCCGCTTTGAACTGGGCGAGAGATTATGTGAAGCTGCAAAGTTTGACAAATCATTATTAATACCTATCAAGATGAAAGACAAGCCTGAAGTTCCCGGAGTCGAAGATGTATCGCTAAATACCGATAAGCTTAGATCATTTGGTATCAATCAGCTTTCGATTGAAGAATCCATCTCAGAAATAATTAGTGAAAATTCGTGTAATTCGTGTCTCCCTTTTTCTGCCACGAATGAACGCTAATTACAATAAATAAACATGGAGCAGCTATTGAATCATCTATTAGGCGCGCATACTTCTATTGCAGGCGGCGTTGATAAAGCCGTTGATCTTGCTGTTAAGCTTGGTTTTACGGCAATGCAAATATTCAGCAAGAACAACAACCGCTGGAATGCAAAGCCTTTGAGCAAAGAAGAAATCAATTCATTTAAAACAAAACTTGAAAAATCAAAAATAAAATTTGTAGCGGTGCATGATTCATATTTAATAAATCTATGTGCAGCCGATAAAGTACTGCTTAAAAAATCGCGTGCAGCCTTTATAGATGAATTGATACGGTGCGAACAATTAGGAATAAAATATTTAAACTTTCACCCGGGTGCGCACGGCGGAATGGGAGAGGATGAAGGGATTAAGCTTGCTGCAGAATCTCTTAACATTGTCCACGAAAAAAAATCGGACATCCATGTAAGCAGTATGTTAGAATTAACAGCCGGACAGGGAAAATCAATTGGATACCGATTCGAACAAATTAGAAAAATAATTGACCTGGTAGATGATAAAGAAAGGATGTCTGTTTGCATTGATACAGCACATATTTTTACCGCGGGTTACGATATAAAAACGCCTTCCGGTTATAAGAAAGTAATAAAAGAATTCGATGATTTAATTGGGCTGGATAAATTAAAATGTATCCACATGAACGATAGTAAAAAGCCTTTAGGTTCACGCGTTGATAGACACGAACACATCGGAAAAGGATTTATTGGCAAGCAAGGTTTTTCAAATATAATGAACGACAAAAAAATTGCTCACATTCCAAAAATTTTGGAAACGCCAAAAGGAAAAGAGCAACTGGAAGATAAAAGAAATCTAAGGGTGTTGAAGAGCTTGATAGTGAAGCCAAACAAGAGTATCTGAGTCATCAAAAAAATTCTTTCAAAAGTTGATATTCAAAGGTATAATCCTGCAATATCAATCAAATAATTTTACTACATCAAGTTTCAGAAATTCGTACCAGGGCAGAGAATCGCTGCTAATGAGAATGTTCTTATATGTGTTATACCTCTCACTAAATTTCTGCAATCCCTTATGGAATTTAGCGCGCGTTGTTTTAACCTCTAACGCAACAATTTTCTTTTTCTGTTTTAAGATAAAATCTACTTCCTCATTCACATCCCGCCAGTAGAATAAATCAAAATCATTGATGCGCGATTGATTAAGAAGATAAGCGCCAACAGCCTGCTCAATGCGTCTTCCCCATGTATCCGGCTGCTTAACAGATTCGATAAAAGTACTTTCGGAATATGCTGAAGAAAGAGCGGAGTTGTAAACTAACCATTTCGGAATACTTGATTTCGTTAAAACATTTGAACCGGAAAACTTTTGAATTCCCGAAATCATCCAGGTCTTATTTAGCAATTCTTGATAATGAGCAAGAGTAGTGGTATTACCGGCATCGGTAAGCTGCCCGAGCATTTTTGTGTATGAAAGAATTTCTCCTGAATATTTACACGATAATTCAAATAGATTTTTTAGTAAAGCCGGCTTTTGAATTGTAGTAAGCTGTAAAATATCTTTTGAAATGGTTGTTTCGATTATTGCATCACGTATATAATCTTTCCATCGCTTTTCATCTTTAATCAATTCAGCCGCACCCGGATACGAGCCATAATAGACATATTGTTCCGGTGTAAAACCAAACGCGTCGTTCATCTCTTCAAAAGTCCAATGTGGAAGCTGGGTAATTTCAAACCGACCGGCAAGAGACTCCGTTAATCCCTTTTGAATTGATAACGTTGATGAACCGAGCAGCAAAACTTTTATAGGGGTTTTATTCCTGCTATCGGTGTCCCAATGCTTTTTAACAACTTCACTCCAGTTTTGAATTTTTTGTATTTCATCGATGATAAGAAGAAATTCCTTCGAGTTTGTGGTGCTTTGTTTTATCCGCGCGTTTTCCCACTGCTGCTCAATCCAAATTGAATTTGATGGGGGAACTGCATCGGTTGAAACAAAAATGAAAGGAATGGACAGATGCTCGGTTAATTGCTGCGCTAAAGTGGTTTTTCCTACTTGACGTGGACCTAAAAGCACCTGGATAAATTTTCTCGGTTCTTTCAGTCGCTTTTTGAAATGATATAGTTGCTTACGTTCATACATAATTTTACTCAATCTACTGTGTATTTTTACTCAATCGGCTGAGTAAAATTACTCAATACATTTTTTGAAACCAAACCTAAATCCGGATTCTTGAAATGCGAGTGCATAACATCGAAATATGTGCGGATGCAAAGCAGAAATTTGTAGATTATGAAAAACAAGTCTCGAAGAATAATGGTGCGCAGTTGGCAGCTAAAGGTAAAAGCATTTCGACCGCAATTATAGAAGAAAGAGAAATGGAATAATGCGCATTTTTAATAATTGACGGGATAGCGGAGAAGTTTTTAACTTCGAATAAGAAACAATTTAAAGCTTCGAAAGCAGTATTTCAAAATGCAAAATTTATTTAGTTAAGCTTATATCAGTACTCCAATAAATTTTACGGCTCCACCACTCGAAGCACAATAATTCCCGTATGCTTTTTAATTTTTGCTAAATACTCCGGTAACGGTTCTTCACTTATCTGTACCTTTGAGCCGACTAATGGTGCATGCATGAAATGAATTCTCTCGTAATCCATTTTAACTGCGATCCCAACGTGCCCGATATCCAATCCTTCAATATTTGTTGTAATGGCAATCAAATCCCCATTTTGAATTTTATTTTCATGCAGATGAACTTTTTGCTTTGGAATGTAATAATACTCCCTCTCATTAATTTCTTTTTCCTGCTGTTCAATAACTGGAACAAAGCGAGGATTTTCCGAGAGGTGCAAATATTTATCCGGATTCTTTGACATGAATCCTACTTTGAACGCGATTTCTTCTCCCCCGATGTTTTTTGTTACGTCTTCGATAATTCCCTTTTTGGCATTATCAAAAATCCAATCGCTGAAGTAATGTAAGCGCGATGGATATTCACTAATGATGCCATTTCGATAACGGACTTTTATCAGCTCATTTTGATAATCTTCAAAAAACGATTTGTTCTGCTTAATTAATCTTGCAAAGACGAGTACATTTTCTAAAAAAGTTGTGCAGTCCAATCCGGTTAAGTTTATAATTAATTGTTCGCCGCCGCTTTTTTCAATACCGTGAGCTAAATAATCTACGCCCAAAAAAGTTTTCCCGATTTCGGTTATCGCATCGCCAATCGGCTTTAGAGAAAGATTTTTATCAGCCGCAAGCACAAATTTCGATTCACAAATTTGAACATCTTCATTAGTATAAATCTGTGCAATTAACAAACTTGAAAATAAGATTGATAATAGCGTTACTCTAATCATTCCAATATTCCTTCCCATCTTTTGATTTTGAAACTCATGTTACTCATAATGCCAAACCCCCACTGGTATAAGGACTGTTTCCTTTTATCTTTTTCCTTTTGCCTTTTTTCTTAAATAATATCTTCATCAATCTGCGCGGCGGAATAAGCTTCAATCTGCCTTGCATGAGCAAGATTTTCGAAACGTGCATATTCTTTAATGAAGGCTAATTTAACTTCGCCGGTCGGACCGTTTCTTTGCTTGCCGATAATTACTTCGGCAACACCTTCCAACGAATTACCATTCTCATCTTTTAAGAGTCCGTAATACTCGGGACGATTTAAGAAAATAACAACATCGGCATCCTGTTCGATAGAGCCTGATTCACGAAGATCGGATAACTGTGGACGCTTAACCGTTCGAGTCTCAACCGCACGATTTAATTGAGCTAGTGCAATCACAGGAATTTTTAATTCCTTCGCAAGAGATTTAAGTGAGCGGGAGATATGTGAAATTTCGCGTTCGCGGCTTTCGGCATTTGCCGGTCCTTGCATCAACTGCAAATAATCGATAACGATAAGACCGATATCCCTTTCGGCTTTTAGTCTTCTTGCTTTTGCCCGAATCTCAAGCACAGATTGTGCGGGTGTATCGTCGATATACAGAGGAGCAGCAATCAGCTTATGGGCATTCTTTGATAATTTTACTCCCTCTTCCATCGGGAGTTTTCCGGTGCGAACTAAATGTGCATCGAGCCTGCCTTCTGCGCATAGTAACCGAATTACTAGTTGCATAGTTGCCATTTCAAGACTAAAAATACCAACAGGCACTTTATGATCGACTGCCGCATTACGTGCAACAGAAAGCGCGAATGCAGTATTATGTGTTACTGTACAATCTTCAAGAAGGAATAAACGGTTGCCGTCAATTTCAAAACCATAGTAATCATCTACTTTATCCGGTTCAATTGAAATACCTGTTACTTTCCAGTCTCTATAATCTGTCCAGGTTTTCCCTTTTTTTCTCCTTACACGAGTTGGAATTTCATCAACGTTACCGTTAAAACGGACACGCCAAACTGTACTTTCGTATCCAATAGAAGAAATAGTAGCTTTCTTTTCTTTAATAGAAGTACGATAACCCAGCGTATCGCAAAGAAATTTAATTTGTTTTGCAAGATTTTCATATTTACTCGTTATTTCTATCGTGCCGCCATAGGGATGGTTTACAAATCCATCACTATCTATCAAGCCGGCTAATAATTGTAATCGGATGCTTTTATTATTTGCAATATAACAATGTGGAATATGCTTATTCTTAAGAATTTCCAGTTCACGCAATGCTGTTTGCACTAAGTTGTTGCGTGCTTTTTGCGAACGCCCGCCCGTGATTAAATAAGCCGGACATTTATCTTTTTCTTCCAATACTGATACATACTGTCGATTTTCTTCAGCATATTCGTAAAGAAATTCAACCACTTCCTCATCTTGTGTATATATACGCGCATTATCCGATTTCCCGTCACCCAACCATAACCCAAGTAAGTAAGGATCGAGGGGAACATCCTTATAATCAAAATCTACAGGGGCTTTGTAACCTTTATAATTAGATTTCCATTTTGGTGACTGTTTTAAATAATCTCTAACACAAATATTTTTAACATCCCCTCTTGAATGAGAACCTTCATTCCGGCTGCGTTTGAGAGAAAGAATATGGCTTTCATTCACACGGTAATCAACTCCATGTTTCTGTCTCACCCAGTACATCATTTCCTGCCCGCGAGCGATAGACAAAACACGTCTGGGAGTAGAGTCGTTGCCCATGAGTAAATTTCCTACTTCGACATCCTCAACTGCCTTAAGAGTACCATCGTACATAAGAATACGTGTACCTTTGCCGAGGCATTTCCCCATGGAAGGTCTAGCAGCAACAATTATCAAATCGGATTTTTGGAATCCGCCTAAAAGTTCGTCCAATTCATAAAAGCCGGTTGGAACGGAAAACTTCTGAGCGGATTTGGTATGTATAGCTTCGATGTATTCAAGAGCATCCCTCACTGCCCTATCCATTCCTGTAAAAGTTCTTTTCAAATGAGCTTCGGTTATATCGAATATTTTCCGCTCTGCCCGGTCTAATATATCGAACGCATCCTCAGTTCCTTCATACGCTGATCTTGCAATATCGTGAGAGCTGCTTATTAAGTTGCGAAGAATCTCTTTTTCCAATATAATCTTAGCATGATACTCAATATTAGCAGCCGAAGAGATGTTTTGTGAAAGCTTGCTTAAATAAACAGCACCTCCAACTTCATCTGTTTGTTCCCTCTTTTTTAATTCTTCATAAAGCGTTACTGTGTCTATCGGTTCTCCTTGCTGGAACAGGCTCACCATTGCTTCGTAAATTTTTTGATGTTCGGTAAGATAAAAACTTTCAGGACGCAGAAATTCAAGAGCTTTGGGCACTGCTTCTTTTTCGATCATCATGGCACCAAGAACCGATGCTTCAATTTCCGGCGCTGCAGGCGGTTTAACATCTGCGGGAACGAGTTTTTCAACATTGCTGACGGTATTTTTTTTCCGTGCCATCGTAATATTAAAATAAAAATAAATAAATCGTTGTTGTATCTACTAATTTAATTTAATTGAAATTTACTTACGAAAACATTCATTTACAAAAGCATCACTAATTGAATTTAAAGTAGAAATAATTTGAAAGGAATATTTAAGAACTAAATAACTCACCTTACGCAAAAAAATCGAACTCATCCCCCTCACCCGAGGGTGTCCAGTCTAAAGGATCACTCTGAAAAGTTCTTTTTTGTCATTTCGAAGGAGTCTTCGACTGAGAAATCTT
>CAZTDB010000049.1:0-10009 GCA_964612385.1 uncultured Ignavibacteriaceae bacterium | reverse complement strand
CAGAAACGATTACATAACGATCAGAAATAATTATTATGCTACTGTTCTTCACGTTCCGTTTATAAATGTTGGATAACTAATTTACTTAAGATCGCTTCAACCTTGTTATACACCTCCTCAATTGATAATTGGTGCATGCATTCAAACGAGGGACAGCCATCTCTGCCTGCATCGGTAAAGCAGTATTTATTGTCGCCGGCAGGGGTGCAAATTATTTCTTTTTGAATGAAGTGATGGCGTCTTCCGTAAGGTAAATGGTGAAGCGGATTTGTCGGTCCAAAAATAGTGAAAGTGGGTTTCCCTAATAAGCTTGCTATGTGCACAGGACCTGAATCGTTTCCAATAAAAAATTTACAGCCTTTAATTACCTTGATTAGCTCTTCAACATTATTACACTCTGCAAATTTTAACCCATACTTTTGATTTTCTTCTTTAATATCAGCCGGAATATAATTATTAGGAGAGACGATAACGCACTCATCATTATCGGCTAATTTTTTAGCGAGTTCTATAAATTTACTCAATCCCCATTCTTTTGCTGCCCATCCTGCAAAGGGATGGAGCAGTATGAAACCATCGTTAGATATTTCAACAGGAAATTCTTTTAATGTTTCATTATCATCTAAAGGGATAATGCTTCTAATTGCATCAAGTGCGATATCCATTAAGTGCGGTTTGGTCCTTAGCGGCACAAAATGCGTGTATAGCGGTGAATAGTATTCTTCATTTGTGCCTATAATTTCTTTAGCATTGCTGTTGAATATCATTGAAGCGGATGTAACCATGCCGGTTATATCGAAGATGATTCCCGGATTTATCTCTTTAATTAATTTACGGACAGAACTTTTAGCTAGCCTCCCGCCCCAAAAAAAATTATTATGAGGTAATTCGATTATCTCAATCTTACTCTCCGGAAGATCTATCAATGTTTCATTTGGCTTCGCAACAGCGAACTTATAAATCGGGGATGTTTCAGGATAACAGAGTAAGATTATTCTTTCATTATAATAAGATTTAATAGATTTAACTGCCGGAATAGTGAAAACTGCATCGCCAAGCTTGTGCAATGCAATTACGACTACTGTTGTGCTTGTAGATTTAGACTTGAACTTTCTGCAAAGAAAAGCTGTAACCGCCGCTTTAAGCTTAAGAATTTTTTTTATGAATGAATACTTAGATATTAATTTACTAACTGCCAACCGGGTAACACCTTAAATATATTCAACTTTCATTATTTGAATTCTTATATCCGTAGTACACATTCCGGAGAAGCTCCATGGAACTTGATTTTGTAATTAAAGAATTAATTAAAAAGCAAACGGAAAACAATAATATCTGAACTAATCTCCATATCAATCCGCCGGAATGAACGATGGTATATTGAATGATATAAACTGTGAGCAAACTTATTAAACCATTCACTGCATTAAAAGTCAATTCGCCTAAAAAAATTCTGTTCAGCTTTAATTTTATTTTATTCGATATAACTAGAAAAGAAACTATAAAGAAGAAGATAAAACTTAATGTGGTACTCAGAGCCAATCCAGCCTGTTTTGCTTCGGGAAAGAACGCCACATTCAAGATAAATTTTAAGACGACCCCGATTAGAGTAATAACGAGCAGTTGCGATATCAGACCCGCGCCATATAGTATTTTATTTTGAACTGCGTATAACGAATAAAAAATCAGACTGATAGAATATAGTTTTAGTACCTGATAAGTTAATCCGGTATCGCTGAGGGTAAAATTTCCCCTCTGGTAAAATAATTCGACTATGGTTTCGCCAAAAAAGAAATAGACAAATGAGATTGGAACGAACACAAATAAATTTATTTTATAAAAAGAATTAATCTGGCTTGATGACTGCTCAAAATCCTGCTTGCTAAAAGAATCCGTAAACTTGGGAAAAATAGCCGTAGAAATTGCAATAGATATAATTGAAATTGGCAGCAGAAAAAGCGTAAATGCGTAGTTTAGTGCCGATAATCCGCCCGGATCGATATATGAAAAAAAATACCTGTCAATAAGTGAATATAGCTGGCTGATCGATTCAATCATTATTATGGCAAACAACGGAAATGAAGTTTTTCTAAATATTTTTCTTACAGATTCATATGCCGGATAGATAAATCGGATTAATTTCCTTGTGCGTATAACTAAATAAATAAGCTGCATTATGCTTCCGGCTAAGTAGCCCCATGCGATTGAATGAATGCCCCAGGTGTTCGCCAATAAAACAATGAAAAATATCACCCCTATGTTTTGTAAAAGCTGCGACAATGCCGGATACCTAAATTCATACTCAGCCTGCATGAATGAAGACAATATTGAAACAATAGCTTGAATTGGAATTACAGAAGCGAAAATCAATAATACTGTTTCGGCAGTTCCCGTCTGCATGCTGCCGCCTAAATAAAAATTAATTAGCGGACCGGAAAGGGCAAAGAGGAGGAAAGCAATAACAAAACCACCTGAGGTAAAAACTACAAGAGCCGAACTTAAAAACCGGTTGGAATCAATTTTTTCATCCGCTTTATATTTAATATAAATCGGAATGAAATAATTTTGAGCGACGTAGTATATGATAGTATTTATGGTGATAGGTATAACAGCCCCGATAAGATACAGATCGAATTGAAGCGATAACCCGAAAAAGTTAGCAAATAAAATTTCGCGGATAAATCCAAGCCCTCTGCCTGCAAGCCCGATAACCATAATAAATATCGATGCGCCTGCTATTGAAGAGGTAAACTTGTTGTTCATGATAAAGGCTGGTTAAGCTTTGATGATTTTTTTGAAATAATCTATGGTAATCTTCAAACCCTCCGCTCGCTCTACTTTCGGCTGCCAATTCAGTACTCGTTTGGCTTTCGAAATATCGGGCTGCCGGACTTTTGGATCGTCAACGGGAAGCTCATTGTAAACTATTTTGCTTTTTGTGCCGGTTAATTTTATAACTTCTTCGGCAAATTCCTTTATGGTAATTTCTTCGGGGTTACCAAGATTTACCGGCTCAACTTCATTTGAAAGCAAGAGCTTAAAAATTCCATCTACCAAATCAGATACATAACAAAAACTACGTGTTTGCAATCCATCTCCAAATACTGTGAGAGGTTCACCTCTTATAGCCTGTCCTACAAATGCAGGTAATGCTCTTCCGTCACCCAATCTCATCCTCGGTCCGTATGTATTAAAGATTCTTGCAATTCTTGATTCAATTCCGTGATAGCGATGATAAGCCATCGTAAGAGCTTCGGCAAATCTTTTAGCTTCATCATAAACGCCACGCGGTCCAATGGGATTTACATTTCCCCAATAGTCTTCACTTTGTGGATGTATTGAAGGATCGCCGTAAACTTCCGATGTGGAAGCGAGCAGAAATCTTGCCTTCTTTTCCTTTGCCAAGCCTAATGCTTTATGCGTACCCAACGAACCAACTTTAAGTGTTTGGATTGGAAGCTGCAGATAATCGATTGGGCTGGCAGGTGAAGCGAAGTGAAGAATATAGTCCACTCTGCCCGGAATAAAAATATAATTTGTAACATCATGCTTTACGAACAGGAAGTTTTCATTTCCGAAAAGATGAGAAATGTTATCAATATTGCCGGTAATTAGGTTATCAATACAAACTACTCTAAATCCTTCTTCAAGAAGACGGTCGCACAAATGTGAGCCTAAAAAGCCTGCACCACCGGTTACGACCGAAGTGTATTTATACAAGGTTAACTCCTATTGTTCGATTTTTTCTCTTTTAACAAAACCAGTGCTGCAATCAATAAAAATGAAAATATTCCTCCTAAAATTGTGCTTACAATTAATCTCGGGCTTACAGGCTTTAAAGGCGGGATTGCTTCATCTAAAACTTCTACCGTAGGTATGTCTCTGTTCTCCTGAATTTTTTCTTTATAATACTGCTGCTGTAAAAGCATGTAAACTTCGTTCTGAATTTTTACTTCACGCAGGAGGTCAGCCAATTCTCTTCCTACTTCGGGAACGCTGCCGAAAGCAAGAAAATAATCCGGATTGCTTATCTCCATTTTTTGATACTGTTCATTAAGCTCATTCAACTTTTTATTTAGCTGCACAATTACTCTGTTATCTTCCCTAAGATTAGGCTTAAGGAGTGCAAGCTCAATTTCAGTTTTAACAATTTCGCTTTTTAATTTTGCAGCCGCCTCTATAGATGCTGTTAGCTGCTCAGGCAGCGAAATAGTTTTATGCTTTTTCTGAAAATCAACTAAGGCATGCTCTACAGAATCCATTCTAGCTTTAGTGATAATGAGCTGCGTTTCAATATACTCCCTTGCTCTGCCTGCCCGTGATGCCAGCTTCTCTTTGTTGATGATATCGAGCGCTTCGATGAATGAATTTGAAAGTACGGCAGCTAATTTCTTCACCGAATCTTTTTCGGAAGTGAAAATCGGAAACAAACCGGTGCTCAAATCAACCGAAACGAAAAGTATTCCCTCTTTGTTTATTTCGGTGGTGGTCTTCTTCAATAACTTCTCTGCTGCCTCGTATATACTTTTGGCGTTAAGATAGTTTTTAAGAGAATGCTTTTTTACAACATACTCTGCTGCACTTCGACTGAGGATAATTTGTGCATATAGCTGAGGATTCGCCTTAGTTTGGGCAGCAGGAAATAATGATGTTAATTCTTGGGCACCTAAAAGTCCTCCTAAACCTCCAAGCTGCGGACCGGTTTCCGGCGGTAAAATAGATGCGGGTGAACGGTAAGAATATGGATAAACTAATAAGAGTAACAGAAAAATTAAACCAGTGCTAAGCAGCGTTACTTTTATAACAGTTATTCTATTTTTCTTTAAGACTTGTATGATTTCTTCATAACTCACTGATTACCTCGATGCTACTATTACTGCAACCGTAGCTGCAATAATTGCGGCTACCTGTCCGATTATTTGTAAAGAAGTTGTAAAAACATCCCAAAATTTTGGAGGCGGAGGATCTTCAGGTATCCAGATAGTATCGCCAGGTTCAAGCAATTCAACATCTTCTGCATCAATCCATTCGCCAGTTTTGGCTTTTATTATCCTCACATCTCCCGATAAAGCTCTCCAGCTATAACCTCCGGCAAGATCGATGTAGTCATCAACAGTTAATCCTTCGACAAATGGAATCTTACCCGGACTTACCACCTGTCCTAACATAGTAATATAATTTTTTGTCTCGGGAACAGTTATGATATCTCCGCGCATTAATGTTACATCTTCATTCTTTAAGTTTTTTTGGAAAAGATTAACAAAATCCACAACAACTTTACCCTCTCTTTGACGGGATTTTGCCTTCAAGTAATCATATTCATCATCAGTCATGTCTGCACGGGGAATTAGTTTTAATCGTTCGAATTCCGGATCAATTGTATTTATGCCTGTAGTTCTGCTAAGAGTTGCTTCGATTAGCGATGCATTTTTTCTGAATCCTCCGGCAGCTTTAATTACTTCCGATAAAGTCGTTACTCCTTCATTTATTTTATAGTAACCGGGGTAGTTTACGTAGCCTTCAATCCTAATAAATTTTTCAATAAAGTAGTCCGGCAATTCTCTTATCAGAACATTGTCAAATTTTTTTAAGATTACATCATCATTGCTCAAATCATCCATCGTATAATATCTGCTTAACTGTTCTTCTCCATTCTCATTAAAGCTTACTATTTCGATAGTATCAGTTTTTGCACGGCTTAAAAACCCGCCGGCTAAAGTAATGAAATCTATTACACGTTCATTTTCTTTGAATTCATAAGTGCTAGAGTATTTTATCATTCCATCGATTGAAATTGTTTCATCAACCTTATCAACATAAACTATGTCGTCTTCATGAAGCAGAGGATTATTTTCCCGCTTTCCTAATCTTAAAAAAGATAATAAATCAAAAATTTTTTCAACACCGGTACTGTTAGTCACTTTGATATTTCTATAATTAGAAGTGTTCTTCATGGTTCCGGGTACTGCCAATAAATCTAAAAGGCGGGCATTCCCGTTAATAATTACTGGTCCCGGATTAGTTGCCTCGCCTAACAGAGTAACTTTTATCTTTCTTACATCCCTTAAAGAAATGAATACCTCTACATCTTTATAATATTTATTGATCGCTTCATTTATTTTTTCTTTTGCCTGAGTTAAGGTTAAGCTTTTAAGAGAGATGCCGCCTACTTTAGATATGTATATATCACTTTCCTGATTAAGGATTACGTCATGAAGTATTTCATGAATTCCAATAATCGAGATGAATAATTTATCACCGGGGCCCACAATATATTCGTCAGGATTAACTCCGCTGCCTATCATTTGCCACTGCTGCATCTGACTATCTCTGCTGCTGCTCAACTCGGCAGGAATTCTTTCGGGATAATTAGGAAAAGTTTGCGCAAAAATGATTTGCATTAAAATTATCCATAACGCCAAAATTGCTTTAACCATTGTTATTAAATCTTCAGAGAAATTTTTCTAAGTGAAAAAATTGTAATTATTAATGCCAAAACAGGTCCGATGAGAAGTACTAACAGCATGTTTGCTTTCGATTTTATTGATATAAATTCTCTTAAGCCTATATACGGGTCAAAATAATTAACAAATAACAATATCAAACCTAAAGATAAAAGACTTGCTATAAAACCGATAAAAATTGCATTAAATATTATGGGCATTTTTATTGTTGAAAGCTTAGCCCCAACAAGTTTCATTGTTTCTAATTCATTGTATTTGGATCGCATAATCAATTTGATTGTACTAAAAACTATATAAACCGAAATCAACACCAAAACTGCAGTAATGATAAAAACATATTTTTTAATGTTGTATAAGTAATTTATTATCTTCGCAATAAATTTATCGTGATACACTACCTCATCAACCGGATTAAGTGTTGAAATTTCAGCAGCAATTTTCTTAATAGAATCCTGAGCCAAATAACTGCCCTTAAGTGTAAGCACATAAGAAGCCGGCAAAGGATTATAATCCAAAATTCTTCTGAAGTCTTCGCCTGTTTCTTTGATGAATATTTCTGCGGCTTTTTCTTTGTCTATAAATTCAATGGATGAAAAGTAATTCATTCTTTCTAATTCTTGCTTTAAGCTGATAGATTCTTTTTGAGACGAAGATTCTTTTAAGAAAAGATTAATCTTTGCGCTTTTACTTAAGGTTTCCTGAAATTCCTCCGAAATTTGAAATAGAATAACCGACGCCGTTATTAAAAGAATGGAAATGGATATTGAAATGAATGACATAAAAAAATACGACTTCGCCCTGCCGATAAGTCTAAATGATTCTTTAATCCAAAATAGTAGCATAAAAGCAATCTGTTAAATTCAAAAGAAATTTAAGAAGATAAATTTTCGATTCAAAGATTACGCACTTCACTGCAGGCATTGCAATGGTCATATTCCAAATAAGGCAGCGGAATACCATCGACCATAAGATTAAAAATTCGATTCATCAAGCCAGCGTGTTATTTCCCATTTCTGTGTAGATAAATTTTTCCTGAGTGAAAGATTAACTCTTCCGTCCAACCGAACAATATCGGTGGGATTAAACGTTACCGTTAGGTTAAAGCTTCTTAAAATATTTGCGCTTAATGAATCTTCGGTTGCAAGAATTACATTATTCCAAATTAAATCAAGCCTCTGCGAGTTTTTGAACAAACCGTAGGTAGTTTTCATTTCCTCATCGCGTCCCCAGGAAACGTCGAAGTTTTGATCATAATCCCGGTAAGTAAAAATAAAATCATGACTGATTAATTCGCCGTAAATCAACGTATCGTTAAAAGTATAAGCGTACTGAAAGTTTTGAAACACACCGTCAACTGTTTTCAGATCGGATAAAGTTGAAGACGAGCCTCCGATTGATTCATCGAACGCCGGTGCGAAAGGATTTTTACAACCGATATAAACCGTAATAAAAATTAGCGGTGTTAGGATGAGCCTTTTAATAAAACCTCCCTTTCAATTCACTCCAGCTAGGCAGATCGCTGTTTTTAGTATCCTGCCAGTAATAAATTGCCCAAACAGATCTTGAATCACGAATCATGCTGAATTGCAGATCTCCTTGATAATCACGCGGAATGTTTGCATCATTATGCGGGACATTCAACGAGTAGGATGCTGAGTAAAGCAGGCTGTCACCTTGCGGACTTGAAACTGTATTAGATAATATCAAAGTGACGGGCAAATTTTCCGGTATTTTCGATTTCATATTATTAAAGTATTGTTCTTCATCCTTTCTGCTCCAATCATTTGCAAGGGAAGGAAACTGTGAGGAAGCGCCGCTTGAAGGGGAAAATTTATATACTTTATCGATGAAAGAAGGGTCGGAGAAACAGGCTAAATAATTTTCAACATTCTTATCCTGCAGCGAATATATCAGATTCTGAATCAAAATTTGAGGGGTTACGGCAGATTGGAAATTAGAGCGCGGCTGGTCCGGAATCTCGGCATCTCTTGTTTCGAATAAATCGCATCCGCTTAATATTAAAACAAACAGCCCTATCGAAATTATAAATTTCATTGCGCCGTAATTATAATAATTTGCTGAGAAGATTGTAAGTTAATTTGCAGTGCATAAACTACTAATTGAGCCAAATGAAGTCACAGCTCAATCCTGCCGGTAACTGCTCTGCCGATGGTTGCTTCATCGGCAAACTCTAAGTCGCCGCCTATTGGTAAACCCCGGGCAATACGTGTAACCTTTATCCCCAGCGGTTTGATAAGTTTAGCTAAGTATAAGGCAGTTGCTTCACCTTCAGTATCGGGATTTAATGCCAAAATAATTTCTTTGATATTCTCATTCTCAAAACGCTTTAGAAGCTCTTTTATTTTCAGGGTGTCTGGTCCTATTCCTGACAAAGGTGATAAAACTCCTCCCAATACATGATAAATTCCGCTGTACTCATTAGATTTTTCGATGGCTATTACATCGCTGGCTTCTTCAACTACACAAACTACCGAGTCATCCCGTTTTGCGCTCTGACAAACCGGACACAGCTCTGCTTCAGAAATATTAAAGCACCGATTACACAATCTTAGTTTTGTCTTTAATTCCTGCAAAGATTTGATCAGATTGGCAACACTTTCATTTTCACTCTTTAATAAAAAAAGTGCTAACCGCTGGGCAGTTTTTTTACCGATTCCCGGAAGCTTGCTAAGCTCTTCGATAGCAGCTTGTAGAGGTTCTGCTAACTGCAATTTTACAGCCCCGGCAAATTTAATCCTGGCGGCAGCATACCCTGCGTGACTTTTGCCATTTCCTCTTCAGCCATTTTCTTAGCCGAATTTAAAGCTTTATTTACTGCCGCAACAATTAAGTCTTCTAATATTTCTTTTTCTTCCGGTTTTATTACTTCTAGATCAATCTCGATGGATACAATTTCTTGATTTCCGTTAGATATTGCTTTTACCATCCCACCGCCTGCTTCTTCGCTTACGGTCAAATTGCCCAATTCACCCTGTATCTTCTGTATTTCAGCCTGCATTTTCTGAACTTGTTTCAACATTCCTTGCATTCCGCCTTTCATCAAAATCCTCCTAATTCTTCTATTTTTTGAATATTTTGTTGATATGGTGATTTATTTTCGGTGCAAATATAGTATAATGAATTGACTTTATACACCCAATTTTCATAATTTCCAAACCATAATAAATCAGTCAAGGGTGATTTGATAAACAATTCTGTTACAAATAAGACTAATAACGAAGAGGCTTCAAAACAGGGGCTTTTAATCGATAGTTCTGATTTCCACATAGTGGAATATCCCGACTTTTATATCGATAATTCCTCAAAAAAGATTAAATGCAAAAGCCTGGGTGAGAAATTTGCCTCAATAAATTCGTTTTTCTTGGATTATTTAAAGGAATATCATATTCCCACCGGATTTGTTAAGCTGCATTCAAAAAATTCGTTGAAGTATATCCGTCACATCCAGCTTCCTTTTTCTGTAAAAATTCTCAACACGGCTGATAAAAGAATTTCAAAGTTGTTCAATTTGAAAGAGGGGGCAC
>CAZTDB010000048.1:0-10031 GCA_964612385.1 uncultured Ignavibacteriaceae bacterium | reverse complement strand
CTTATTTCATATTTCTTTTGCAGAAAATCAATAAAAGCCATTACCTGTTTTTGTGCTTCTATTGGAAGTGATTCGAACTTGTTATTTATACTATTGTTCTTCATTTTTTAACTCAACAACGAATTATTCTAGCTTTAAATTAATCTAATTTCATAACATAATAAATTAACCAGGACAACATTTTGTAAATTTATTATTGCAAATTTGAAATAATAATTAAAGAAACGCTGGGATTTTTTTTGATTAATTGTTACGGCGAGTAAGTAATAGACCGGAGTAGTAATTCATGTAACTCAGAAGGATAAACATTCGAGGTTTTACACGTTATTGAGTGGGTGAGTTATTTAGTTTTTTTACTTAAACCCTCAAGATGCTTGTATGCAAAGTAATCGAATAAAAAGTTGGGCAGCAATTTTACAAGTTTTGCACCAATTGCTAAAGGAAAAGGAAATTGAACGATTCTCTTTTCTTTTTTAATTCCGCGAACGATTATTTGTGCTGCTTTATCCGCATTCATTAAAAAAGGCATGTAAAATTCGTTTTTATCCGTCATAGGGGTTCTAACAAATCCGGGTTTTACGGTAACCACTTTGATATTATATCTTCTTAATTCAACTCGAATGCTTTCTAAAAAGTTTGAGGCAGCCGCCTTGCTTGCACAATAGAAACCGCTTTTCGGAAATCCTCTTGATTCGGCTAAACTTGAAACTCCCACTATCATTCCCCTTTGCTGTTCTTTAAATTTTGGCAGCAGAGCTTCGACACAATAAATCAATCCTAATACGTTTACATTGAATATTTCTTCTGCAAATTTTGAATTAAAATCTTTTGTTTTAATACGATAATCGACTCCGGCATTTAGTATAGCAATATCTACGTAAGTAAAAGCATTAAAAATTTCAGTAAAGGCACGGGACACATCCTCTTTTGAGCTTACATCGCATTTGATGGTAATGATATTCAAATCATCTCGTGCAATTTTATTTTTTAGCTTTTCCAGCTCTTCGATTCGCCTTGCCAAAAGAGCAAGATGACATCCCTCATTAGCCAGCTCTTCGGCAAGCTTAAAACCTATACCACTGGAGGCGCCGGTAATGATTGCAGCTTTGTTCTTTAGATTCATTATTAAATTCAAATTATTTTTAAAATGGTGCAGGCTAATATCAATTTGTCTTATTCAGAAACTAAAGGCAGAGAAACTTTCACAAGGGTTTTTTTACCGGGGATACTTTCAATTGAGAAATCCCCTTTGTGCAAATCAACAATTCTTTTTACTATGGTTAGCCCCAAACCTATTCCCGGCTGTTCATAAACGAATCTATTAAATTGAAAATACCCTCCGATATTTGCAATTTGTTCTTCGGTCATTCCCAAGCCGTGATCAATTACGAATAAATTATAATTATCCTGATTTACTAATCCTACTATTCGTACCGTATCTCCCTTATTTGAGAACTTGAAGGCATTATCAAGCAGCTCAGCAAGAACATGTTTAAAATTTTGTGATGCTATTTTCAACCGAGCAGTGCCGGCTTCAACTATTAAATCTTTTGTTCTATCAATTTCATCCGCCATTTCAAATGCAATATTGGAAATAAGTTCAGTTATATTGTCCGTAAAACCGTTGGCAAATGATTGCTGCTGCTGAGGATCTTTTGAAATAAATTCTAAGTTTATAGTAAGCAGCACTTTTTGAATTAAGCTATTTAACCGTTCTCCGGCTGAATGAATCTTCTCAGCAATGTCGTAGACTTCAATTTTCTTTAACGACTTAAAATCTTCCATCAGTATTTGGCTGAAACCTAAAATTGACATGAGCGGAGTTTTTAATTCGTGCGGAATTGCAAAGGATATGCTTTGTCTTAGGTCCTCAATTTTTTTCTCGAACAATTCTTTTTTTTGCAGACGTACTTTAATCACGTTCAACAATTCTTTATGATCGAAAGGTTTTGTTATATAATCATCTGCGCCTATTTTCATTCCTTCACGGATGTCCTTGATTTCAGATTTTGCAGAAAGAAAAATGAAAGGAATTGTAGCGGTCTTCGGATTGTTCTTCAAAAAATTCATCACTTCAAATCCGTTCATATTCGGCATCATGATATCGCAAATTATCATATCAGGCTGTTCATTTATAGCGGTTTTTATGCCCGACTCACCATCCGTTGCTGAAACTACATCGAAATTCTCGGTGGTCAATATCTCTTTAAGTGTGTAAACATTATCGGGCAGGTCGTCTATAACAAGAATTTTTTGCTTATAAGAATTCATTCTATGAGGCTTATTTTAAAATTGAAATTAGAGGCTATTGCTTAAAAGTAAATATCTAAATCGTAAAATAATTTTTATGAAAAAGTTAATCAAATATAGTGTTATTTATTTTAACATGGGTGTGAGTCACTTTTCTATTTACGTACAAATTGTTATTTTATCAACAAAAATTATTCCAATGTTTGTAAGTAATTTTGTTTCAGTCGACGAGATTTTAATCCGGGAGGAAGTATTAGACACATACTTTGCCTGCGATCTTGAAAAGTGCAAAGGAGCTTGCTGCACCTTTGAAAGCGATTTTGGCGCTCCGCTTCAAGATGACGAAATACCGTTAATTTCGCAAGTTTTGGATAAAATAAAGGAATATCTTCCTGAAAAAAATCGAAATGTGATTGAATTAAAAGGTTTTTGTGAATTAAAAGAAGATGAGTATTTCACCAGAAGCATAGACAAAAAGGATTGCGTATTCGTGTATTATGACGGCGACATCGCCAAATGCTCTATTGAAAAGGCATATTTAGAAGGCAAGATTAAGTTCAGAAAACCGATCTCCTGTCATCTTTTCCCTATCAGGACTGCAAATTTTGGCGGCGATGTGCTGAGATTCGAAGAGTTTAAGCATTGCTCGCATGCACTTGAAAAAGGCGAAAATGAAAAGATAAGATTAATTGATTTCTGTAAAGAATCAATAATTAGATTATTAGGTAAAATAGGTTACGATAAATTAAAAGAGATATCCGGTATTTAATTATGTTATCACTCAGTCAAAAATTAACGCAGCAGCAGAAGCTTTCGCCGCAGCAGATCCAATATCAAAAGCTGCTTCAGCTAAATACGCTTGCTCTTGAACAGCGAATTAAAACTGAGTTGGAACTGAATCCGATTTTAGAAGAGGTTATGGATGTTGAAATTGATTTAACTCAAGAGCAGCCCGAAAAAGAAAAAGATGAAGCGCAGGAAGAATTTGAAGATTTCGATAAGGAAGAATTTGACCTTGAAGACTTTATGAATGATTCAGAATTTGAATCGGACAGAGTAAACAGAAGTAAAGATGATGAGGTTTATCAGCCGATAGCTTCTGCACGTGAAAGCCTAAGCGAACATCTTACAAACCAGCTACGTCTGTTAAATTTGAATAATGACTTTTTTACACTCGGTGAAGAGATAATAGGAAACCTTAACAGCGATGGATATTTGAAAAGAGACCTGCAGGAAATTCTTAATGAGCTAAGCATGTTCGAACACATCGAAATTCCTTTCGATGAAGCTGAAGCGCTCCTAAAAAAAATACAAGGATTTGATCCGGTCGGGATCGCTTCGAGAAATCTTCAGGAATGTCTTCTCGTACAATTGCGGTATTCGGATTTTGATCCATACTATAAGTACCTTGCCGAACAATTGCTCGAACATCATTTCGACGATTTCACAAAAAAACGATTCGAAGCAA
Organism: uncultured Ignavibacteriaceae bacterium; assembly: GCA_964612385.1. Lineage (GTDB taxonomy): Bacteria > Bacteroidota > Ignavibacteria > Ignavibacteriales > Ignavibacteriaceae > JAGUYG01. The sequence goes on along the minus strand of CAZTDB010000048.1, from coordinate 6,313 downwards.
TTAAGCAGAAGATGAATCTTACAGATGAAACGTTGAAAAATGTAAATGATTTAATTCAACGTCTTAATCCAAAACCGGGCGAAGGAAACATCGAATCCGAAGAAATGAATCAAATAACGCCGGATTTTATTATTGAAAAAGTTGAAGATAATTTCATAATTACGCTTAACGATAGAAGCGTACCGTCAGTTACGCTGAGCAAAACTTATCTTGAAATGATTGAGAACAACAGACGCGGCAAGAAAAACGAGAGAGAAAAAAGCACTTATAAATTTTTAAGAGAAAAATTCGAATCGGCGAAGTGGTTTATCGCATGCATTCAGCAGCGGAGAGAAACATTAATGAAAATCATGCGGGCAATCCTTGAAAAGCAATATGAATTCTTCGAAAAAGGACCGAAGTTCCTCAAGCCGATGATCTATAAAGATATTGCCGAAGAAATACAGATGGATATCTCCACTATCAGCCGCGTGGTAAACGGTAAGTACGTTCAAAGCCCTATGGGCATACATGAATTAAAATATTTCTTCAGCGAAGGGCTTTCAACTGATTCGGGCGAAGAAGTTTCAAACAAGCATATCAAGGAAAGATTAAATATTTCTTCAGCGAAGGGCTTTCAACTGATTCGGGCGAAGAAGTTTCAAACAAGCATATCAAGGAAAGATTAAAAGAGTTAATCGATAATGAAAATAAACGCCAGCCCTACAGCGACGATAAGCTTGCCGAGATGCTTAATCATGAAGGAATCCACATTGCGCGGCGAACCATTGCCAAATACAGAGAACACTTGCGGATTCCAATTGCAAGGCTTCGTAAGGAAATATGACCGGAGTAATTATTGACGTTTTTCTAATCATTTTTTTATTCGGATTATTTGGAGTTGTTCATTCCATTTTAGCCTCGACAAAAATTAAAAAAATCCTTATAAGTAAACTCGGAAACCTGATTGCTTTCTATAGACTAACTTATGTCCTCGTTTCGTTCATAACTTTATTTCTCATTTACGATTTAACTCCTAAGCCTAACATAATTATTTATGACTTACCTCCTCCTTTCGACTTTATTATTTTACTGCCGCAATTTTTAGGTCTAATCGGGATTTTATGGACGTTGAGATATTTCAACTTAAAAGAATTTTTAGGAATCGATCAAATCTTCCGCTGGCATAAGAATAATTACAATGTTTCTGATTTGGATGAGAAGCTTACGCTGAGAATCGGGGGACCCTACAAGCTCGTAAGACATCCGGTTTACTTTTTTACAATTATCATTTTGGCTTTTAGATCTCAAATGGATTTGTTTTATTTAACTGTTTTTATCTGCATTTGTGCTTACTTCTACATAGGTTCGTTTTATGAAGAAAGAAAGATGATTGAAAAATTCGGTGATCAGTATTTGAATTATCAAAATAAAGTTCCGAGAATGTTTCCTATTAATTTCTCGAGGTTATTCAATTTAAAAAATATTATGAAAGTTGAATGAGACTTATTGTTAAAATTATAGTCATCGCATCAATCGGCATTTTTTCAGCACGATCACAATCTGACAGCGTTCTGGTGAAAATCGGAAACAGCACGATAACTGCACAAGAATTTAAAGAAAAATTTGAACTAACACCTCAAGTCTACAAAAAAGGAGCGGGCGGATTCGAAAAGTTAAAATCGGATCTTCTTCATTCAATGATCGCCGAAAAACTTTGGGCATTGGAAACAGAAAATTTAAGACTTGATTCAAACAAGATAATGAACACAACTTTCAAAGCCCTTGAGAAAATGTTCATTAGAGATGCACTGTACCGGTTAGAAGTTAAAAACAAAGTTGAAATGACAAATGATGAAATTCTCGCAGAAGCAGGCAAATACACTACCGGATTAATTCTTGAGCCTATCTTCGCTGAAGATTCAATAAAAATTTTTGAGCTGTATGAAAACCTTTCAAGCGGTGCTTCTTTCGATACGATAAAAGTTTTATCCGGTTCAATTTTACCTAGTCTTCAGGTAGAAACAGGAGATTTGGAAGAAGCATTTGAGGAAACCGTATTCAATCTTAAGTTAAATGAATTTACACAGCCGCTGAAATCAACTACGGGTTGGTTTATCTTCAGGCTTAGTGGAACTTTCCCGAGCCGGAAGTCCGGCGATCAATTCAGTTCTCTTTTGAAAGAAGCAGAAAAAAATCTTTACGAGAAAAAAGCTGACCAACTGTCGCGCGAATTATACAAACAGCTAATTTCAGGGAAAAGTATTGAAACGGACGGCGCTCTGTTCTGGGCAATTTCAGATAAGATAAGCACAATATTAAGCGAGAAGAAAATTAAAGATTCGATAGCGGATGATTCACCCGTAATACTTGAAGGAGCGGACATAATCAGAATCGAATCGGAGTTCGGCAGCGACACTCTGAATATGCCTTTCATTCATTTTGACGAACAGCCTTTATCCGCTAAAGAATTTTTACGCTATTTTATTTTTGACGGATTCTACAGCGCGCAGGTTGAGCCTGAAATCATCGCTGCAAAACTTAATGCAAGAGTAAAAAGATTAATTGAACTTGAATTGTTTGCACGGGAAGGCTACAAACGAGGTTTGCAGAATCTGCCCGATGTAAAACATTCATTAGAGATGTGGAAGGACAATTATTTAGCAAGCATATTTCGAGCGAATATTTTACCTTCAATAGAAGTGAAAGAAGATGAGCTTTACGATTACTATTCCGAACTAAAGGAACAAAAAAATTACAGCGCTGCTGAAGTAAACATTTTGGAAATTTTAACCGACAGTCTTGAAGTAGTTGAATATGTATTAAATAAACTTAGTGAAGGCGCCGACTTTCGTGAATTAGCTAAACAGCACACTAAAAGAATATGGACACGCGAAAACGGCGGAGAGTTCGGTTTCTTCCCCGTTACCATTTATGGCGAGATTGGCAGAGCAGCATCGAATATGGAAATAGGAGAAGTATACGGACCAATCAGTCTTCCCGAAGGTTATTCTATTTTCAAGCTGATTGATAAACGAACTAACGAGCATTATTTCGATCAGCCGTTTGAAGAATCGAAAGAAAAATTATCGGCTCAGCTTAAAGCTAAAAAGTTGAATGATTTTTTAACCGATTACACAGTTAAGCTTGCTAACCGGCATGCCGTAACGATAAATGAAAATTTATTTAATAAATTAGAAGTGAAAAAATTAGATATGTATGTAATTCGTTATATGGGTTTCGGCGGAAGAATTACTGCCGTTCCGCTTACATATCCGTTCTCCGATTGGTTTGAACTTTGGCGGCAGCAGGAAAAAGATATACCTTAAGATTTTTGAAACAGGAGCATTAAAATGGAAAATAAAATTAAAGCAACAACTATTTTAGGAATTATTCACAACGGCGAAGCGGCATTAGGCGGCGACGGACAGGTTTCGCTTGGCAACACCGTGATGAAGCACAACGCTCTGAAAATCCGGAAATTAGCCGGAGGAAAAGTGCTTTGCGGTTTTGCGGGCGCTTCGGCTGATGCATTCACTCTGATGGAAAGATTTGAAGATAAATTAGAACAGTACAAAGGGAATGTTTACCGCGCCGCAGTCGAACTCGCAAAAGATTGGCGGACAGATAAATTTCTCCGACGTCTCGAAGCCATGCTTGCAATTATAAGCGAAAATAAAGCATTGATTATTTCAGGCAATGGCGATGTAATTGAACCGGATGATTCTATTGTTGCAATCGGATCAGGCGGAATGTATGCTTTAGCCGCAGCTAAGATGCTTAAGAAATACAGCAGTCTTTCTGCAGAAGAAATTGTTCGCGAATCACTAAAAACCGCTTCCGAAATTTGCATTTACACTAATGAGAAAATTAACGTAGAAAAATTAGCTAAATAAAAACCGGATTAACTGATGAAGAAGAATAACTCAAATAAAACTCTTACTCCCACTCAAATTGTTGCTGAACTTAACAAGTATATAATCGGGCAGAATGAGGCGAAGAGAGCAGTTGCGATAGCGCTTCGAAACAGATGGAGAAGGCAGCAGATTACAGATCATCTTAAGGAAGAAATATTACCGAATAATATCATTTTAATCGGACCGACGGGAGTTGGAAAAACTGAAATCGCACGGCGATTAGCTAAGCTTGCCGAAGCACCCTTTATTAAAGTTGAAGCCTCAAAGTTTACCGAAGTCGGTTACGTCGGTAGAGACGTTGAATCGATGATACGCGATCTTGCCGATATCGCCGTTAGCATGGTCAAATCCGAAAAGACAATGGAAGTTCAATCAAAAGCGATGGAATTAGCTGAAGAAAAAATTCTCGATATACTAATTCCTCCTCTTAAAAAAACCGCACACCATGCACCGATAGCTACTCAGGAAGTTACACAAGAAAGCGAAGCGTATCAAAACGTAAAAACCAGAGAGTGGATGAAAGCTAAATTAAAGAGCGGTGAGATGGAAGATAAAATGATCGAGTTTGATGCTTCTGCTCATAACTCAATCGGTATGCAGATTCTTGGTCCGTTCGGTATGGATGACCTCGGAATAAATTTCCAGGAAATAATGGGTAACATCCTTCCGAAAAAAAAGAAGAAAAGAAAAACTACAATTGCCGAAGCCCGAAGAATTATCTCGCAGGATGAAGCTCAAAAGCTCATCGATATGGAAGCAGTGCAAAGAGAAGCTTTAGAACGCGTAGAGAATTCCGGCATTGTATTCATTGATGAAATCGATAAAGTTGCAGGCGGCGGAAGATCGGTAGGACCGGATGTTTCCCGCGAAGGTGTTCAAAGAGATCTGCTTCCAATCGTTGAAGGTTCAAATGTAAATACCAAATACGGTGTTGTTCGCACCGAGCATATTCTTTTTATAGCGTCGGGCGCTTTTCATGTATCAAAGCCTTCTGATTTAATTCCCGAGCTGCAAGGACGTTTTCCTATCCGTGTTGAATTAAGAAGCCTAACCGAAGATGATTTCGTCAAGATATTAACCACACCGGAAAATGCGCTGCTAAAACAATATTGCGCATTGCTCGAAACCGAAGGAGTTAAGCTTGAATTCACACCCGAAGCGATTCGCGAGATTGCCCGCATAGCTACCGAAGTAAATGACCAGGTAGAAAATATTGGCGCAAGAAGACTGCATACAATACTAACTACTTTATTAGACGAAATTCTTTTTGACGTGCCGGATAAACTACCGGCTGATAAAGTTAAGATAACTCCAAGGATAGTTAAGCAAAAATTAGATGCAATTGTGAAAGACCGCGACTTGAGCAAGTTCATTTTGTAATGGATACCTTGACGAGAGGTGACACCCTGCAAATATTCAGCCGGTGATAGGAGCAACACCTGAAAAAATCAGAATAGCATGCCAGGCAGATAAAGTTGAACTAACGAGAGTAGATTGGTATAAATTATTAATTACAGGACGAGGGGAAAAATTGCCATAAAACATAATGTTTCCCGAATGAATATTGCAGCAATCGATATGACTAAAAAGAGATGACATCTTTTCAATTAATGCCATCTCTGAATTCTTGTTTTTGTTATTTACTATTACGACATCTGTCGTTATTTTAAGAGAAGCATCTTCCTTGTAATTACTTTTCCATCAAACATCAATCTGAAAAAATATAAGCCACTAGCTAATCCTCCTCTGATTGAGCTCGCATCGAAAATTACCTGGTGTCTCCCACTGTTTGTAAATTCCGCTACAAGTGTCTTTATTTCGTTACCTAAAACATCATATATCTTTAGGGATACATTACCGGAATTCGGGATTTGATATTCGATAGTAGTAACCGGATTGAATGGATTAGGATAATTCTGTTCCAAAATAAAATTTTGCGGTGAAGCATTAATATCCCGTACTTCAGTAGAAATATTACCGGATACCTTTAAAGTATCAAAGATTGATAACCCTTTTTTAGTGATAATACTTAATGTGATTCCGTCACCCGGCTCATAGTTTTGTGTTCCGGAAAAATTCAAGAACCATGATTTGCCAGTTCCATCCTTGTCCGAAAGAACAATTAAATCTCCATTACTAATTGTTCCAGCAGGTGTATTGTCGATAGGGTAACCGAATTGAACTTCATGAGAGCTGCTTGCATCAGTTATATCGTACACTTTAAAATTCACATCCCTTACAGGTATTGATGGATAACCTGCTACATTTTCCAAAGAATAAGATTGAAATATGGAATCGCTGTAAAACACGAACATATAATCATGCGGATTCTTATAACCGTAAACATTGCCTAATTGCGCTGAGGCGGAAAAAGTAATATTGTTTGGTATGTTCCATCCGCTTGCCAACATATCAAT
>CAZTDB010000047.1:0-10045 GCA_964612385.1 uncultured Ignavibacteriaceae bacterium | reverse complement strand
ATTTTGCTGCTCCTTTTTTGTTCTTTTCAGGGCAACCTATTTCAGGACAGGACAGGACATTATAGTCATCGGGTTTATGGTTATTCCGGAGGGCAGCATCTTACGCGATGCAAACGGCGATTTGCTTCCATTCTTCAGAAGTATCGTTCCGCTGATGCTGTTTCTTTTTTTTATACCGGGTTTAGGTTATGGCTTAGTAACAAAAAGCATTAAAAGCGATAAAGAAGTTGCTAAGATGACAGCCGATTCAATGGCGAGCATGGGCGGTTATATTGTTCTCGCTTTTGCTGCTGCTCAGTTCGTTGCTTATTTCAATTGGTCTAATCTCGGGATAATCTTTGCAATAAGCGGTGCGGACTTACTTAAGGCAATCGGCTTCACAGGAATTCCTTTGATTGTAGCATTCATCCTTGTCGCTTCGTTGATAAACATAGTAATAGGAAGCGCTTCTGCTAAATGGGCAATCATGGCGCCTATATTCGTGCCAATGCTGATGCTGATGGGTTATTCACCTGAATTAACTCAAGCTGCTTACCGGGTTGGAGATTCTTACACAAATATTTTAACTCCTCTTCTGCCTTATTTCCCGATAGTAGTTGTGTTTGCTCAAAAGTACGTGAAGGATATTGGTATTGGAACGTTGATTTCAGTAATGCTTCCGTTTGCAATAACTTTTGCTTTAGTGAGAATTCCAATGACGATATTATGGATGGTACTGGGTTTACCATTAGGCCCGGAAGCACCTCTTTATTACAATCCTTAATTCATTCTAAACTTGTGCCGGTAAAAATATTCCGGCACATCTCATTTTATTTATGCACCTTTAACAAGAATATTAATTACCCTTGATAATTATATTAAGTACGCTTAACTTTACACCAAAAATATCCTTAACAATGCAAAATATATCAAAAGAAGACTACCTTAGCGCTATTTACAAGCATAAGGATGAAAACGGTGAAATCAAACCGAATGTTATTGCAGAAAAGCTGCAAATATCGAGTCCGGCTGTTACTGATATGTTAAAAAAATTAGTCAAAGACGGCTACATCAAGTATAAAAAATATAAAGGGATCAGATTAACAGAATCGGGAGAGGATTATGCTCGAAACATGGTTAGGCGTCACCGCATCTGGGAAGTATTTCTTCATCAGATTGTCGGATTACCATGGGATCAGGTTCACGATGAAGCTCACAATCTTGAGCACTCCGGTTCGGATAATTTAATTAACAAATTGGAAGAGATGCTGGATTTTCCTGAGTTCGATCCGCACGGTGATCCTATTCCGTCAAAGAGCGGTGTTGTTCCCAAGCAGAAGAATGCAACAACTTTATCTTCTCTAAATAAAAATCAAAATGGAGTTGTTGTGAGAGTTAATGATTTCGACAATGATTTCTTAAAATATATATCGAAAATAGGTATCAAGCTAAATAAAAAAATTGCAGTGAAAGATATTCTTGAATTTGACCGCTCTATGATTCTTGTAATAGAAAATAAAGAAGTGAATATAAGCAGTACAATTGCTGCCAACATTTTTGTTGAACGTGTAAAAAAATAAAATTTGAATTTCTTAAGAAATAATGATGGAAAATCCATTCTTAATGTTAATTGCTGGAATTGTGGTTATAATAATCTTTGCTGTTATATTTTGGCCGGATAAAGGAATTATCCCGCGCCGTTCAAAAATAAAAAGAACAAATGTACGTGTATTAATTGAAGATGCACTCAAACATCTTTATGACTGCGAATACACTAACATAAGCTGCACAATTCACAGTGTTGCCGGGAACCTGCACATTTCCGGTAATGAAGCTGCAAATCTAATTTCAAAGCTTGAAGCAATGGGTCTAATCAAATCTTCATCCGATTCGCTTCTTTTAACTCCGGAAGGAAGATCTTATGCGCTTAGAGTTATAAGAGTTCATCGTTTGTGGGAAAGATATTTGGCAGATGAAACCAGCATAAGTGAAATCGAATGGCATACATTGGCAGAAGAAAAAGAGCATGCTATTAGTCCTGAACAAGCCGATAAGCTCGCGGCACAGCTTGGCAATCCGGTAATTGACCCTCATGGTGACCCCATACCATCTGAAACATTGCAAATGCCTGCGCGAAGAGGAATACCTCTTACTTCTTTAAAGGAAGGAGAATCAGCAACTATAATCCATATTGAAGATGAACCGGAAGAAATTTATGAGCAATTAGTTGCCGAAGGTTTGTATCCGGGAGTTCAGGTAAGATTGGTTGAATCGACCAATAAAAGAATTAGATTTTCTGCAGATAGTGAGGAATGTATTTTAGCTCCCTCATTTGCTTCAAATGTAACTGTTGTTCCTATTCCCAAAGAAGAGGAGAGAAAAGAATATTTAACACTTTCTAAACTTAAACAAGGAAGGGAAGCAAAGGTTGTGCGAATTTCAACAGTTATTAGAGGGCAGCAGCGCAGAAGATTAATGGACTTTGGAATTGTTCCGGGAACAAAAATTTCCGCAGTGCTTTCCAGTTTAGGAAACGATCCGGTTGCATACAAGATACGAGGCGCTCTTGTTGCTTTACGCAGAAGCCATACTGATCACATTTTTATTGAAGAAGTGAGAAATTAAAATGTTAGATACGAGCCATTGCCAAGATTGTCCTGCCCATAATATCGGTAATCTGGTTAAGCTGGGCATTAATATGGAAAATTTCTATTACGTAATTGCACTTGCGGGAAATCCCAATACTGGAAAGAGCACAGTGTTCAATAAACTAACCGGACTCCGGCAGCACACAGGAAACTGGCCCGGCAAAACAGTTGCTCGCGCTGAAGGCGGTTATTTATTTGGCGGGAAGAGGTATAAAATTGTTGACCTGCCCGGAACGTATTCACTTCTTTCCACAAGCACCGATGAAGAGATTGCAAGAAATTTTATTCTCTTCGGTCAACCGGATGTAACTGTAATAGTTGCAGACGCAACAAGACTTGAAAGGAATCTGAATCTCGTACTTCAAATTTTAGAAATAACTAACCGTGCAGTTTTATGCTTAAACCTAGTTGATGAAGCCGATAGAAACAACATAAAAGTGGATGAAAGAATCCTTTCGAAAGAACTGGGAATTCCTGTTGTTCCTACTGCTGCAAGGCAGGGAACGGGAATGGATAAGCTGCTCGATTTTATTCACCAGGTTGCAGCAGGAAATTACGTTTGCAAACCTCATAGAATTACTGCCGGTTCGCCGGTAGTAAAAAGTGCCGTTAACCGGCTCTTAAAAAAAATATCTGAAACATATCCAAATCTGCCGAATGCACGCTGGATTGCACTACGTTTGCTTGAAGGAGACCAAAGAGTTATAGATGCCGTTAGAAACAATGAATTACTCGATCTTGTCAATGAACAAAATTTAAATATGAGCGATAAACTTGAACCTGTTATTTAATAGAAACCTTTGGAAAAGATGAAGTATGAATGAAAGAATTACACAAAAAGGCGATTCGATAATAGCCGAAGCAAATATGCTTAGATGGGAATTAGGTGAAAATTTTCATGATGCACTCATGGAATCTATCTATGCCGATGCACAAAAAATAGCTGGTAAGGCTGTGGTAGTGTTAGGTGAAGAAAAAAAATATAGTTTTGATCAAACGCTTGATAAAATTGTTACCAGCAAATGGCTTGGTTTCCCGTTAATGTTCATAATGCTTGCAGTTGTTTTTTGGATTACAATAGAAGGTTCAAACGTGCCTTCTTCCATGCTTGCCGCTTTGCTTGTAGATACTTTTCATCCTGCATTACAAGCATTTGCCGCACATATTAGTCTTCCATGGTGGCTGAGTGGAGTACTAATTGACGGGGCATATCTTGCAATGGCATGGGTAGTATCGGTTATGCTTCCTCCAATGGCAATTTTTTTCCCATTGTTTACGTTGTTAGAAGATTTTGGTTATTTACCGCGCGTGGCTTTTAATATGGATGGTTTATACAGAAAAGTTGGGGCACATGGTAAGCAGGCTCTAACAATGAGCATGGGATTTGGATGCAACGCAGCAGGCGTTATTTCTACAAGAATAATCGACAGCCCCCGCGAAAGAATAATTGCCATTATTACAAATAATTTTTCGCTTTGTAACGGCAGATGGCCAACTCAAATATTAATCGCAACAATTTTTATCGGCGCTGCCGTTCCTGCATATCTCGCAGGTATTATTTCTTCACTTGCTGTTGTTAGCGTTGCTTTGCTCGGAATATTGCTTAGCCTCGTAACATCATGGGGATTATCAAAAACAATTTTAAAAGGAGAGGCTTCTGCTTTCAGCCTCGAGCTGCCGCCTTATCGTCCGCCAAGGATTTTACATACACTTTATACTTCTTTAATCGATCGAACAATATTTGTTTTATGGCGCGCAGTTATATTTGCAATTCCGGCAGGTGTAGTTATTTGGCTGGTTGCTAATATTCATGTAGGGGATTTAAGCCTTGCGCAGCATTTCATTACCTGGTCAAATCCCTTCGGACTATTGATAGGGTTAAACGGTGTAATTTTACTTGCCTACATAATTGCCATTCCGGCAAATGAAATTGTTATTCCGACTATTTTAATGCTGACTGTGACGACACTTGGTATTACTGACATGGGCGCCGGAACCGGAGTAATGTTCGAGCTTGAATCGGAGATGTTAACCAAAGAAATACTTGTTGCCGGTGGATGGACAACTTTAACCGGTGTATCGCTTATGTTATTCAGCCTTTTACATAATCCTTGTTCAACAACTCTATATACAATTTATAAAGAAACGGGAAGTGTGAAGTGGACAACTGTTTCTGCTTTACTGCCAATTGCGATTGGCTTTATAGTTTGCTTTTTCGTCGCACAAATCTGGAGATTGATTGCTTAAATCAAAATTAATTTTTACGATTTATTTCGTTGCAATTTTTTACACTGTAAATTCGTCTGCGCAAATGCATGAACATCCGTTGATAACCGACCGTCCGGATCAAACCGAATCGCCGAATGCAATTCGATTAGGCAGTATTCAATTTGAATCGGGTTTTGTTTATACCAGTTTTATGCGACAGCATTTAGAATCGGAAATGTTTACTATTGCATCCTCGCTGATAAGATATGGTTTATTCGAAGATTTTGAATTAAGAATTGAATTTGAATATTTAACGAACAGGGTCACAGAGAAAAGCATTGAGACTTCTGCTTACGGATTTGGTCCATTGCAACTTGGCGGCAAATATCAATTCATTCACAGCGGTGAAATACCGCTCGATGCAGGATTGCTTTTCGGTTTTACACTACCGGTCGGCGAACAATCCTTCCGACCAAATAACATTGAACCGGAACTGATTGTTTCGATCGCCTATTATTTAACGGATGCATTTTTGTTAGGCACCAATTTAGGTGCGTTGTGGAATAGCTATTACAAAAATATAGCCGGGATTTATACTTTAGTTTTAGGGATTAACCTCTCACAAAAATTTGGTTTATTCACTGAAGTTTTCGGTAATTATTCTTCCGGAAATTCACCTTCGAATAGTATTGCCGGAGGCATTACATATTTACTGACAAATAATTTTCAGTTAGATTCTTCGGCAGGGTTTGAGCTTACCAACTACGATAGGCACTTCTTCATAAATACCGGAATTTCTGTTCGGTTCGGTCAGTAATATTTATTCAACCCTTTGAACTTGAATTAAACTACAAAAAGTCTTAATTTTAATCAGACAATTTTATCTGATTAAGGAGTTTCAATGAGTGAATTTATAAATAATAGTACACAACGCGTAGATAAGCTGAAAGAGCTTATCTTAAAGCTGCATGAAGGCGTAACAGTTGAAGAAACAAGAAAAGAACTAGCTGAAGCTATGGCAGCAGTTCCTTACGGTGAAGTTGTAAGAGCTGAGGAGGAATTAATTGCCGGTGGATTACCAAAGGAAGAAATACTCAAATTTTGTGATATTCATACCGAAGCTTTGAAAGGAAAAATAGATACTTCGGCAGCTAAGTCAGTACCCGACGGACATCCCGTTCACACTTTTATCAAAGAGAATGACGAAATTATAAAAACTACCGCCAAGATTAGAAGTATCATAAATGAATTAAAGAAGAAAGATGATTCTGCTAGTGCCTCGGATGAAATGATGAAGATACGAACTTTATTTAACTCGTTAATGGATATTGAAAAGCATTATGTAAGGAAAGAAAATTTAGTGTTTCCGTTTCTCGAAAAGTATAATATAACCGGACCGCCGATGGTTATGTGGGGCAAACAAGATGAAATAAGATCGTTCTTAAAATCATCGATGCAGATTTTTGAATCATCGCCAAATCCTACCGTCGAAGAGTTGAAGGGATATATTGAATTAATGTTTGAACCAACATTGAAGGCAATCGAAGAAATGATTTACAAGGAAGAGAAGATTCTTTTTCCGATGTGCCTTGATGCGTTAACGGAAATTGACTGGTACGAAATATACCGGCAAAGCGATGAAATAGGATTCACTCTTTTTTTCCCTCAAGCCGAATGGAAACCGACAGAGATTTCTGACATTGACTTAAAAAGACCGGACACAAAAAAAATTAAACTTTCGACCGGTTCACTTTTACCCGAAGAGCTTGAAGGAATCTTCAACAGCCTTCCTTTCGATTTAACATTTGTAGATAAAGATGATAACGTCCGGTTTTTTTCTCACGGTGAAGACAGAATTTTTCAGCGGAACAAGGCAATACTCGGCAGAAAAGTTCAGTATTGTCATCCCCCTTCAAGCGTTCACATTGTAAATCAAATATTGGATGATTTCAAATCGGGCAAACAAAACTCGGCAAAATTTTGGATTAACTTCAAAGGGATGTATGTGCTGATTGCTTATTATGCAGTTAAAAACGAAAAGAATGAATATTTAGGCACGCTTGAAGTTACACAGGATATAGCACCATTGAAAAAAATTGAAGGTGAGAGGAGACTGCTGACTTATGACAACTAAAAAATATTTTTGTTGATTATAATGATTTGACTAAAAAAATGGAGTCAACACTAATGGAGGAAACTTTGTTAACCGAAAAGATTGATATTACCCCAAATACATTAATTGCAGATTTACTCGAACGATACCCTCATCTGGAAGATAAGCTGATTGAGATAGCCCCGGTATTCAAGAAGCTGAAAAATCCGGTACTGCGCCGGACAATTGCAAAAGTGACAAACTTAAGACAAGCGGCATTAGTGGCAAACATTAATTTGGGTGAACTGATAAATAAAATTAGAGCCGGGGCGGGACAATCTTTACAAAAGATAGAAAAAGTCGAAGGGGATTCATTAAGTGAAAAACCCGAATGGCTTAAAGAATCCGCTGTAAAAATAATTTACGATGCAAGGGAAGACCTTGAAAACGGCATTCATCCAATTGCCAAAGTATTGAATGAAGTGAAGAGCTTAAGCGAAGATGAAATTTACTTGCTCGTTACTCCGTTTATCCCCGCACCGTTGATTGATATACTTCGGCAAAAGAACTTCAGAACATACACTGTAGAAGCCGGCAGCAATGAAGTTAAGACATTCATCTCGGTCTAATATGTTTAACTTATAAGAATATTATAAAAAGGCTAAAAAGCTGCTAAAACAAAACCTGATCCGAAATATCTGTTTTGCGTAAGTTACACTCATTAAGAGGAGCGCCGCTAAAAGCAAATTCGATATCCCTGTCTGTAAAAAAATCACATAAAAATCGAACCGACCGGTTAAAAACTATTTGCATTAGCACTTTCATTAGTTAAGTTTGAATGCAAAATTTGAAGGGATATTATGCGCTCAAATACCTTTCTCATTTTAGGCGGATATGGAAATGCCGGTATCGTTATAGCACGGCTTCTTCTAAAATATACTTCATCTAACGTTATCGTTTCAGCCAGGAGCTATGAGAAAGCAAATGCTGCAGCTGTTAAACTCAACCTCGAAACCAACTCAACCAGAGTAAGTGCGCTGAGAGTTGATGCGGCTGATGTAATATCCTTAGAATATTCTTTTCGGTTATGCAATTTTTTGATTGCAGCATCCAGCACTTCGGAATATACTCTCAATATTTGCAATGCAGCTATTAAAGCCGGTGTAGATTATCTTGACATTCAATTCGCTAAATCGAAGCTGCAGATATTAAAAAGTTTCGAAGAAAAAATTAAAGCAAGCAACAGATGTTTCATTACCGACGGCGGTTTTCATCCGGGGCTGCCTGCGGTCATGATTCGTTATGCAGCCCGATTCTTTGATGAACTTGAAACTGCTAGTGTTGCCAGCATGATAAGAGTAAATTGGAAAGAGTATAATTTTTCCCAAAGCACAATGATTGAATTTATTGCTGAACTGCAAGAATATGATCCGTCTTATTTTGCAGACGGAAAGTGGATTAAAGCTAAATTGAGTTACTCCCGAAAATTTAATTTTAGCAGCGGATTCAAGAACCAAAGAACAGTTCCTTTTATACTTGAAGAGATGAAGCTTATCCCGGAAACTTATCCTTCAATTAAGGAAACCGGTTTTTTTGTCGGTGGTTTTAATTGGTTTGTAGATTTTTTTCTTATGCCGCTGATTATAATTTGCTCTCATTTTTATCCAAAATCAAAAGAAAGATTATCAAAGCTTTTAATATGGGGATTAAAGAAATTCTCACGACCGCCATACCTTACAATACTTAAATTAGAAGCCGGCGGCTTTGCAGGTAAACAGAGAAAAAATATCGAAATGTTTGTATCGCATGAGGGTAGTTATTTCTTAACAGCCGCTCCCGTGGTTGCCTGCATATTGCAGTATTTAGATGAACCGGAAAAAAGAAAAGGACTTTTTACCATGGCACATTATGTTGAACCGGTTCGATTTATTAACGATTTGAAAATGATGGGGGTTAACGTTTCAATAAAGAGATAATAATACTCACTCTCAATTCAAATGATGGAGAGGAAGAGGAACGGTTGTAGAATCCATGTAATTTACTGAAGTTACGCAGAAGTTCAATTTCCATTGCCCCGACATTTCCAAAGGATCGTTCCGATATGTCCGGGGAAAAAGCATACCCATCCTTTCAGGGCTTTTCCAAAGGATCGTTCCGAAGCCCAAATTTCGCTGTTTTTGGCTATCCCTCGATCCTTTGGATTGGTCATCCTCCAATGTTAAAAACCTTACTTTGAGTAACTTGAGTAATTTATTAACCTCGAATGAATCTCTTGTCCGCTGAAAGTATCAGCCTTATCTTTACCCCTCAAAATTTCCACAATCAATAAACGAAGTGTATGAACTATAGAGTTTTGTTATTTTATAAATATGTTCACGTTAAAAATCCACATAAGTTTTTAGATGAGCACATTTCGTTCTGTAATGAGCACGAAATTAGGGGAAGAGTATTTATTGCCGAAGAAGGCATTAACGGAACGGTGTCGGGTAAAGCTGAAAATATTGAACTATATAAGGCAAATCTAAAATCATATCCGGAGTTTACGGACATAATTTTCAAAGAGGATGTTACCGATAAACACGCTTTCAGGAAGATACATGTAAGAATAAAACAAGAAATTGTAAATTCATCTTTGCTGAATATCTCACCGCTAAATGGTGGTAAACGATTGTTGCCGGAAGGACTACTCAATTTCTATGAGAGCGGAAAAGAATTTGTTATAATCGATGCAAGAAACTGGTATGAAAGCAAAATTGGAAAGTTCAAAAATGCATTAAGTCCGCCGCTCAAAAATTTTAGAGAATGGGCAGGATTTGTCGAATCTCTAAAGGGCTATGAAGATAAGACAATAGTTACATATTGCACCGGCGGTATTCGATGTGAAAAAGCCTCTGCCTTGTTAGTAGAAAAGGGGTTTAATGATGTCTATCAGCTTGACGGCGGCATTGTAACTTATACAAAAAAATATCCCGATACTTATTGGGAAGGAGGCATTTGGGTCTTCGACGAAAGACGCGTTGTTGAACCAAATACTATTCCCGAATTAAAAACCATCGCTTCCTGTTACTTTTGTGAGAAGCCCACTTCATATTATATTAACTGTCACAATCAGGATTGC
>CAZTDB010000046.1:0-10061 GCA_964612385.1 uncultured Ignavibacteriaceae bacterium | reverse complement strand
TTTATGATTTACTCGGAAGAGAAATTGCAACTCTTGTGAATGAAGAAAAAGCACCCGGCGAATATGAAGTTGAGTTCTCCGCAGGATCCTTTGGAGACGGCAGCAATCTTTCCAGCGGAATATATTTTTATGTTTTGTCCGTAGGGGGTAAATTATTTAGTAAAAAGATGAGTTTAATCAAATAAGGAAAAGGACTATTCAATTAATAAAATTATAATTTGAAACGTCATAAAAATGTGGGGAAGCTATGAAAGAGAGAATTTTAACGTTCTTTATTATATTCTTCTCAGCATCATTATTTTCTTCGACCGCTGCACAGCTTAAAACTAATGAAGTTGTAATTTACTCCAATTCATTCGAGTCGCAGCAAGATACAATGGGATGGCATGTGGGTGCCGATGTGCAATTCTGTTTGGATGCACCACCGGGCGGCGGTGAACAATCGATTTATGTTTCGGGTGCATGTATTGTGCCTCATTTCTGGATTGAATTAGGTCCATTTGATGGAGAGGGATTATTTCGTCTGCGATGCTGGGGAAAAAATCTTGGAATGGGAGGAGAAGTTACAATTGAAGTAGAGAGTGAATATCCTCGACCTTCCGCACCAATTTTTATTGATAAGAAGGATTGGACTTTTTATGAAAGTAAGGACACACTGAATTGTCCGGCAGGCAAAAAGATAATTCTTTCTATGATATCAGGTGGACTTATTCCAAGTTCGATGTTAGTTGATCTGGTCGAAATAATAAGAGTCGATTTTCCAACTTCATTGAATGAATTGACAAACGAGTTGACACCCGGTGAATTTTGTTTATACCAAAATTACCCCAATCCGTTTAACCCTGTAACAAAAATAAAATACTCCATCCCCGCTGTAGAGACGGGGCATGCCCCGTCTCTACAACAGGTAAAACTAAAAATTTATGATTTACTCGGAAGAGAAATTGCAACTCTTGTGAATGAAGAAAAAGCACCAGGTGAATATGAAGTTGAGTTCTCCACAGGATCCATTGGGGACGGCAGCAACCTTACCAGCGGAATATATTTTTATGTTTTGTCCGTAAGGACCCAGTCGTGGAAAGCAGGAGGTAAAACATTAAGTAAAAAGATGTGCTTGATAAAATAATTGAGCTTAAAAAAAAATTAATTATGAAAATGGAGCAGCTAAAATGAAAACATTTTATTTAATTTGTTTGTTCTTACTGTTGAATTCAATTTTATTCAGTCAACAGTATGTTGCTTATTACTCTGCAACAGTAAAAGATTCTGCCGATCATCCTATCTTATTTGCTTTGATTACAGCAGAAGGTGCAGATTCAACTTATAACGATCCAACAGGAAGGTTTTTGTTACAATTTTTTTCTTTAAATTTTCCTCCCGGACAGTCAGTTGCGTATCCCACTATTAGCATTTATAATCCTAAATACGAAGAATATCATCAAACTATCATGCTAAGTGAGGGAGACAGCATAATCGGGCCTGATATAATCTTAACACCTAAAGTAACCGGTATGTTTACAATTTCAGGACATATTAAATATGACAATAATAATACCGTTCTGAATGCCCATATCTATTTCTTTGAAATAAACAATTCAAATTGGTATTACACATCTACAAATTCAGAAGGCAATTATTCAATTAAGATTAATCCTGGTTCATACTATGTCTATGCATGGATAGAATATCACATTGCGAATGCCCGGACATTCAGACTGAAATATTATAATAATAAATCAACCTTGCAGGAAGCTGATCTTCTCTTAGTAAATGATAATATGGATGAAGTCAACTTTACATTTCCTGCACTGCAGCAAGGAAGTATTTCCGGTAAGGTAAGAGATGCAGCAACGCAGCAGTCATTAAGTAACGCCTGGGTTATGGTATCATCTGCAGAACCTGGAGATTCTTCCTTTACCAGCACTGATCAGAATGGTAATTATTCAATCCAGGTTTTTGAAGGAGATTATATTTTATATGCACATAAGATAGGGTATTATCTGCAATTTTATCAAAATGCTTTTAATCCTTTTGATGCTTTACCTGTATCCGTTAGCAATGAAAATCTTCATGTAACGGAAATTGATTTTGATTTAACAAAGCCGGAACCGGGAACTAATATCATCAGAGGATTTGTGAGGGATGAATCAACTTTGCCACTGCCAAATGTGCAAATTTATGCAATTCCTTTATCGGGCGGAAGCTGGATTGAAACTAAGTCGAATTATGAGGGACAGTATGTTTTAAGGGATATTATAAATGACAGGTATATTTTATTGTTTTATAAAGAAGGATATATAAGTGAGTACTATAAGGATGTGTATGAATGGGAAGAAGCATTTATTTTTAATTTGAAGGGAAATGAAAATATTATAGCAGACGATGTATTCTTAAAACCAATGAATCCATTTGGTGGGGAAATTTCCGGTCAAATAACATCCAATTCCGGGTCATCTGTTAGCGGCACATTAATTTCCGCTGTAAATTCTTCAGGCTTATTAACATCTTCTTCATTATCTGTATATAATGGCAGTTATATAATTCCTTCATTGGGAAATGGCAACTATACAATTAAAGCAAGTAAAATAGGTTATACGACCAGTGAATATTCGAATAAAATTCAAATTGATTTCAGCACCCAGCCGGTTGTGAGTGGAGTTGATTTTGCCATTATTGCAACCGGTGTTGAAGAAGATGAAAATACAATTCCTGAATTTTTTAAATTGTTTCAGAACTACCCTAATCCATTTAACCCATCAACTACAATTAAATATGAACTTCCGAAAGAATCGGAAGTGCAGCTTATTATTTATAATATGCTTGGTGAAAAAGTAGCTGAACTTGTAAACACATTTAAAAAGCCGGGAAGATATGCAGTTGAATGGAACGCACAAAATTTTTCGAGCGGAGTTTATTTTTATCAAATAAGAACGGAGAATTTTATATCAACAAAAAAAATAATTCTGCTTAGATGATGATATTATGTATGGTTTAATAAATATTATATTGTCCGTCTTTTTAGTAAGCGGATTAATTCAATCTCAATCGCTTAATTTCAAAAAAGAAAATATAGAGATTACGATCGATCGTGATTACAGTTATGTAAAAGGGGATTATTATTTTGAGAGTACCGGATTCAACCAATCGGAATTTCAAATATATTATCCTTTTGTAGTAAATGAGCTGCTTGATTTTCCTGACAGTATTTCAGTTTATAATGCAAGCTTATCGAAAAATATTCCATTCAAGAAATTAGCAAATGGAATTTCTTTTCATCTCAGCCCGGAACCATACTCCCTAAATAAAATTGAAATTTACTACAGGCAAAAAATTAGGGGAAACTATTTTGAATATATACTTACAACTACCGAACAATGGAAAAAGCCTCTGGAAAAATCCGAATTTATCATTAATCTTCCTTGCAGCTATACAGATGTAGAAATATCTTTTAAAGAGGATTCTTCAAAGACTGTTAAAGATTTTAAGCAGTACAGCATTACTAAAAAAAATTTTATGCCCGATCATAATCTAATAATAAAATGGAGGTTGGAATAAATGAAGAATTTAATTGTAATATTATTAACGCTTTTCTTCGCCTCCGACTTATACTCAAATCCGCTATTGCCGTCTATCCGGATAAATGAATTTGGCTTTAATGATAAGGGCTGGATTATTGAATTAGTGTCTGATTATTCCTGGTTCCCATCTACAAAACTTCGTTTCATTTCCAATACAGATACTTCAACCTATTTCACGATTCCCGAACTTTATGAAGAGAATATATTTTATGTTCTGACAAATGATAGTTTAAATAGCAGCTTTTACATCAATCCTGATGGTGACCTAATTGCACTATGGGATTCTTTAGGTATTTGTTATGACTTTTTAGGATTTGGTAAGACTCCGTATGGCAGTATTGTTGATACATTGAAGAATGGTCAATCGATTTGCTTCTGGCGTAAACCTCTTGGAAAAGTGTTTTATTATTTAGATAATTCCCCAACCTTTGGTTTAGCTAATGATTCTATTGATGCTACCGGAATAATCAAGGGAACACTAAAAGATACGTTAGGAAATCCAATACCTGATGCAAAAGTATTTTACGATTATGAAACTTTTTATGGTGCCGGTGATATTTATGTTTTTACCGACGATTTGGGATATTTCTTTATTAACCATTTTGCCGAAAGAGTATTGTTAAAATTTAAAAAGAATATATTCTATGATGAAAAGATTAGTATACAAATTTATCCGGACAGCACGATTGAACTGAATATAATCTTGAAAACGAATGTATTATCGGATGTTGAGGAAGAAATAAAACCGTATAATTTTATTCTGGAGCAAAACTATCCAAATCCATTTAACCCTGTAACAAGAATAAAATATTCAATACCGCAATACACATCTACCCCCGCTTTTTTCGGAAGAGGAGATAGAGGGAGATTAGTTACACTTGAAGTTTATGATATTCTTGGAAACGAAATTATAAAATTGGTTAACAGCGAACATCTCCCAGGTAATTATGAAGTCGAATTCTCCGTAGGATCCTCTGGAAATGCATCTACATACAATCTATCAAGCGGCATTTACTTTTATGTTTTAAAAGCGAATGGAAAAATCTTAACACGTAAAATGTGTCTTATAAAATAATTTTTGTATCAATACACGATATAAAGGCAGTGAAATGAAATCGATCGTCTTCTTATTTTTAATATTGCTTAACTCAAAACTAAATTCTCAAGGAGGTTGGATTGAGCAGCAGCCTCCTCCAGGAGTTTATGACTTATATAAAGTTTTTGCGTTAAGTGAAGATGTTGCGTTTGCCGTAGGCGATTCGGGCAAAATAATTAAAACGACAAACGGCGGAGAAATTTGGGAGATAATTTATACGCCTGATTCCACTTACATCACTTTAAACTCTATCTTTTTTATCGATTCATTTTATGGATGGGCAGTTGGCGGCAAAACAATTTTGAATACTGAAGACGGAGGTAAAAAATGGTTCCTGCATACATTCAGCGAGCAATTAATGTTAGCACTCAAGGCAGTTTATTTTATTAATGCGGATACTGGCTGGATTACCGGCGGCGGATATGGATCTTTATTCAAAACTGTAGATGGCGGTAAAACCTGGGAGATTAAAGGAACGCCGGCAAGCTACAGCTATATAAATGATATTTATTTTGCAGATTCGAAAAATGGTTTTGCCGTTGCTTCGGAAGCCGGTTGGGGTATTATGAGACACGGATATTATTTAACCACATCTGACGGCGGTGAGTCATGGGATTGTTACACTTCGGAAAATTTGTATTCATTATCATTCATAGATAGAAATATTGGCTGGCTAAGTGGGGGTCGCTGCCTGTATTTTACAAATGACGGAGGTAAGAATTGGGAATCAAAAATACTCGACTACTCATTAAATTCTTTATGTTTCGTTAATGAATTTCAAGGCTGGACTATCGGCAGGAATTTCATTATAAATACAACAGACGGCGGTGATAGTTGGAAGATGCAAGACAGCCTTTATTCTCCTTCCACAACTCTGTCATCCATTCACTTTTGTAATGAAAATACCGGCTGGGTAGTTGGAAAACAGTGGAAACAATCGATGGGAAAAGCGAACGCTTTTATTGTTAAGACAACTAATGGGGGTGTAATGAATTTAGAGTATACTGAAAATCAGAAACCTCAAAAGTTTTATTTATACCAAAACTATCCCAATCCATTCAACCCTGTAACAAAAATAAAATACTCCATCCCCGTGGGTAGTCCCCTCTCGAGAGGGGGAAGGGGTGTGTTAGTAACATTAAAAATTTATGATGCTCTCGGAAATGAAGTTGCAACTTTAGTGAATGAAGAAAAACCTGCGGGGAGTTATGAGGTAACGTGGAATGCTGATGGATTATCAAGTGGAGTGTATTTCTATCAACTTAAAGCAAATAGTTACGTTAAAACAAAGAAGATGATTTTACTCCGATAAGTTAAAATGCAATTAACAATTAAGCTGTCCAAAATGTAGCACAGATTATTAATCTGTGCTACGATTATCGAGAATTTGAATTAAAAATTAAATATATCATAATAATTTTTTCAAATATTTTTTTGTCATCTCTAGACAAAAGATAACGAAGCTTTTAATTCCTTAATCAATTCTAATGTATTTTCATAAGAACCGTTTTCGTTCATTAAAGATTTAATTATTGCGCTTCCCACTATTACACCGTCGCAGTGTGCCGAATATGCTTTTGCATCTTCGGGAGTTGAAATGCCGAATCCCACAAGCATGTTATTTTTTGTAATTTGACGTCGAACTCTTTTTACGAATTCAACATTTGATTTGTCTGTTTTTCTCATGCCGGTTGTACCGCTAACGCTTACACAATAAACAAATCCGCTGCTCTTTTCATCGATTGCTTTTATTCTTTCATTTGATGTAGTTGGTGTTACAAGCAAAATTACATCCAGTTCGTTAAAATAATTTTCAAAAAAATTATCGTATTCTTCAATCGGAACATCGGGAATTATAATTCCAGCGGCACCGGCGGCTTTTGCTTTCTGTGCAAATCTTTCTACACCATAACTTAACACCGGATTAGCATAGCCCATCATCAAAATGGGTTTTTCTGTTTGAGCAGAGATTTCTTCGACAAAACCGAATACATCTTCCAGAGTTATACCGTTTTCAAGCGCTGTTTGCGATGAATTTTGGATTATCGGTCCATCGGCTAATGGATCGCTAAACGGAAATCCGATTTCTAATAAATCAGCGCCGGCGTTCAGCGAATCTATTGCAAGTTTAGTGAAGGATTGTTTATCAGGAAAACCGGCAGTAAGAAATACCGCTAAAATTTTCCCTTCGTTTCCGGTTTTCTTTTTGATGTAATCCGAAGTAAGAGACATGGTTAATGATTGTTTTTAAGATTTAAAAAATGTGAGATTCTGTCGATGAATAATTTTAAATCAGCTAAATTCTTTTGAAGATAATCATATAGAAGCTGTTCACTTACTTCCCAATATATATGCACCAACCGATTTCTAAATTTTGCCATAGAAATTAGGTTTTTAATGAAAGCGTTATTCTCTGTTTCATTTGCAAAAGAAAATGCTCCTTGTTCATGCAGTACTTTGAAGGTATCGCCAAAATTTTTCGGCATACGGTAGTTATTTTTAGAAATTATGTGGTTACAAATATCTATTGCTGATTCTATCGCAACGATAAAGTTGTATTTAGTACTGTCGATTTTGTCCATATTCATTAAAAAATCATTTCTTTTAATTGAGCGAAAAGATTCCAAGCGTTCAAGAGCTTTCCTCATTTCGGAAATTAAGACTGCTATTTTATCCTTATTTTAATTTGGCATATGAAATTTCCCTTAGATATTCATCTCTTAGATGAAGAAAATCAAAATATTCTTTTAGCACCAATCCTTCAAAATCACACCTTAACAATTCATCTCTATCAATAATAACAATACCATCTTTAATAACATTGTATTGAAAAGATATTGGAGCATCATTAATTACTCTTACATCAAAATCAAAATTGAGAACATCTTCCAGCTCGTATTCCAGCTCAAACTCTAAGGATAATGCTTCTGTAAGCTTAAATTGAGAAATATAGATTGCTATATCGATATCCTTGAAAATAGTATTTGCAGAGGTTTCTCGTGCCTTCCCTTTACTCATTTTGTATGAATAAGATGATGCGAAAGAACCGAAGATATATGTGAAAATAACGTAGTCTTTGGCTTCGATAATGTCTGTAATCTTTTTAATAATGATATCTTTGTTTTCCATAATTCAATTCAAATAATGTCTTACTAAAAATATATTCATGGTTCATATAAACAAAATATTATAATTCCAATTTTTCTCTTATCGTATTCAAATCTTTATCGCCTCTGCCGCTTACATTAACAATAACGATTTCATCCTTTTTAGTTTCGGGTAAAAGTTTTTCTAAATACGCAAAGGCGTGTGCCGTTTCAAGTGCAGGAATTATTCCCTCCTTCTGCGAAACCAACTTCGTAGCTTCAATTGCTTCATCATCGGTAACCGAATAATAGTTAACAAGATTGACATCTTTTAAATAACTGTGTTCCGGACCAACGCCGGGATAATCCAATCCGGCTGAAATAGAATGAACTTCGGCTACCTGTCCGTCATCATCTTGAAGCAGGTATGTTTTCATTCCGTGAAATATACCTTCGCGCCCTAAAGTTAAACTTGCACAATGTTTATCTGTATCTATGCCGAACCCCGCAGCTTCAATTCCAATCAACTTGACATCATCATTTATGAAGGGATAAAATATACCGATTGCATTGCTTCCACCGCCTACGCAGGCTACAATATAGTCGGGTAGTTTTTTTTCAAGCCGGATGATCTGCTCTTTTGTTTCAATGCCAATTATGGATTGAAAATCCCTAACGATCATTGGATACGGATGAGGACCTACAACCGAACCGATTATGTAATGAGATGTTGAACAATTGGTTACCCAATCGCGTATCGCTTCATTAGTTGCATCTTTCAAAGTTTTACTTCCCGACTTAACCGGCTTTACTTCTGCACCGAGTAATCGCATACGAAAAACATTTAAGCTTTGGCGTTCCATATCTACTTCACCCATGTAAACTACGCATTGCATTTCGAATTTTGCACATGCCGTTGCGGTTGCAACGCCATGCTGTCCCGCACCTGTTTCAGCAATTATTCTTTTCTTACCTAATCTTTTTGCAAGAAGAATCTGTCCTAATGCGTTATTTATTTTGTGAGCACCTGTATGGCAGAGGTCTTCGCGCTTCAAATAAATTTTTGCTCTGTTAAAATACCTTGTAAGATTTTCAGCAAAAGTTAATGGTGTTGGGCGCCCGCTGTATTCGCGGTTGAGTAAATCCAATTCTGCTTTAAACTCCGGATCATTCATAAACTTTAAATAAGTTGATTCAAGTTCCAGCAGAGGTGTAATTAATGTTTCGGGTACGTAACGTCCGCCGTACTTGCCGTACTTGCCTCTTTCGTCGGGAAGATTGTATTCAGTTTTGTTCAACATAAAAATTAACCTTCCTGTCAACAATTGGCGCAAGCTGTTCTACTTTGTTCAACAGGTGTCTGAAATTTTTTGGCGTCAATGATTGAAATCCATCCGATAAGGCGTTCTCCGGATGATTGTGAACTTCTATAATTAAACCATCCGCTCCACAGGCGATGGCTGCCATAGCCATCGGAATTACTTTATCCCAGATTCCAATTCCGTGTGAAGGATCCACAAAGATCGGCAAGTGAGAATGTTTCTTTATAACCGGAACTGCGTTTAGATCAAGGGTATTTCTTGTATGCGTTTCAAATGTTCGAATACCTCTTTCACATAATATCACGTTGTAATTTCCCTGCGAGAGAATATATTCGGCGCTCATTAATAAGTCTTCAATCGTTGCCGCCAATCCTCTTTTGAGCAGGATCGGATTTGATAATTCTCCAACAGCTTCGAGCAAGGAAAAATTTTGCATGTTGCGAGCGCCCACTTGAATAATATCGGCTATTTCCGAAATCATCGGGAGTGTTTGAGTATCCTTTGCCTCGGTAACAATGCTCATTCCCAATTCTTTCTTTACGTCGGCTAAGTATTCTAAGCCTTTCTCTTTCAAGCCTTGAAATGCGTACGGACTTGTTCTCGGTTTATAAGCGCCGGCTCGCAAAAATTTTATACCCATTTCTTTCAATTCGCCGGCTATGTCAAATATTTGCTGGCGGCTTTCAACAGAGCACGGACCGGCGATAATTACAAGCTCGTTCCCCCCAATTGCAGAGCCGTTCAGATTGATGACGGTATCTTCCGGTTTCATTTCGCGGCTTACCAGCTTATATGGTTTTGAAACGCGGTATACATCTTCCACCGAACTCATTAATAAAAATTCACCTTCGGTAAGCTGGGTGGTTTGTCCCGTCACACCTATCGCCATTTTTTCTGAACCGATTATAGTGTGAGGCTTACATCCTTTTGAAAGAATTTTCTCTTTCACTTTTTGGATGTCTTCTTCGGGTGCATTTAG
>CAZTDB010000045.1:0-10182 GCA_964612385.1 uncultured Ignavibacteriaceae bacterium | reverse complement strand
ATAAATAGTTAAAAATTAGCCCGCGAAAGATTTTGATTCGCTATTAAAACATTAATTATGCCATCCAAAGCTAATTATGAAGTTTTGAAATAATGAAATGAATGGTGATAATTTATTTGCCGATATTAACTGTTATCTGTTTTGGGAAAAGATAGAATCTGTTTTTCTTGGTTGTGAGAAGAAACGGCTGATGTGTTTAATATTTAAGCGGTGTTATACCAAAAAAAACCCCCTGCCGAAACAGGGGGATCTTCGCGTTTGAGGGTATGTTTGGTCTATGGTGGGTAAACTTTAATTGCTTGACGCAGAATTTTTAATCAGACCGCTTTTTGATATTCAAGCAGATTTGAATCGGTGCTCCGGGTTCCGTTTTTGCTAAACTTTACGGAAAATGTAGAACCGATATTCTTCTTACTTTCAACTGCTATTACGGCATCGTTTAATTCTGCATATTTTTTTGAAAGAGCCAAACCTAATCCGTTGCCGTCAAAGCGTCTTGAGTATCCTGTTTCTTCCTGAGTGAATTCGTTAAATAACGTTGGAAGAAATGACTCTGATATTCCGATGCCCGTATCCTTACATTGGACAGTAAGATTATCATTATCATCTTTGCTGACCGCTACTTCTACGAAACCGGACTCAGTATATTTTATCGCATTATCGATCAAATTCTGGAACATCTGAGTTATGCAATACTCGTTGGCATAAATTATTGTTGAGCCTGCGCCGCTTCTAAAAAGTAATTTAATATTTTTCTTTTCGGCTTCGGACTGAAAATTTTGAATTAATTTTTTAAGTGTTTCTTCTAAGTCGAAGTATTTTTTATACACTTTTATCTGTGCGGACTTTAACGCCGATACATTCAGCATTAAATCTATTGTTCTAATTAATCTGCTGCTTCCTTTTTCAATCGATTCAAACATGAAGTTAAGTTCAGGACTTATTTCTTTTTTAAGCGCTTCTTTAACCATGCTGCTGTAATTAACTATTATATTTAGCGGAGTTCTTATCTCATGAGATACTTGAGCGAGAAAAGCAGATTTAAGTCTGTCGGATTCCTCGGCTCTTTCTTTAGCTTCAATTAGCTCTTTTTCCGCTTTCTTTTTTTCCAACATAATTTCAGCCTCTTTAAGTGCGCGTGTTATTGCGGGCGCAAGTCTGCAAATTCTATGTTTCAAAACATAATCCGAAGCGCCTTTTTTTAAGGATTCAATACCATGTTCCTCGCCCAATTCGCCCGAAATTAAAACAAACGGGAGATCTGGCTTTAACTGTTTGGAAATTTGGAGTGCACTGAAACCATCAAAACCCGGCAAAGAATAGTCGCACAATATTATGTCGAAATCATTATCGTTTGTCAGCTTCGAAATAAATTCATTTCGGCTCGATACGTGAGATAATTCAAAATCAAAATTTTCCGATTTAAGGACTTCTTTTATGTATTCAACATCGACCGGGTTATCTTCCAGATAGAGTATCTTAATTTTATTATGCATAGCATCCCTCATCATTTATTCTCTAATAATAGGCGGTTGGTTTATTAACGCCCAAAAAATTCCTAATTCTTTTAATGCCGTTACAAATGACTGAAAATCTACCGGCTTAACCACGTAAGCATTCGCATGAAGATTGTAGCTCCTTATAATATCATTCTCTTCTAAAGAAGAAGTAAGAACAATTACCGGTATTACTTTCAGCTTTTCGTTATGCTTAATATCTTGAAGCACGTCGAAGCCGTCAACCTTCGGCATCCTTAAGTCTAAAAGTATAACGACCGGATAATCTTTTGGTCTATCTGCAAACTTGCCTCTGAAATAAAGATAATCTAACAATTCTTCGCCGTCATTAACTACAAAGACGTCATTTGCTAACTTTACTGTTTCGAGTGCCCGTAATATCAGCTCAACATCCTGAGGGTCGTCGTCGGCTAACAATATTTTACCGAATGGATTCATCTAATTATCCTTTGCTTTTGGAAGCGTAAAGTAGAATGACGCTCCCTTGTTTATTTCGCCTTCGGCATAGATTGTACCTCCATGCCGTGTAATTATTTTTTGAACGTTTGCCAAACCGATACCGGTTCCTTCAAACTGTCTGTCTGAATGCAGGCGCTGAAACACTCCGAATAATTTATGTACATATTTCATATCGAAGCCTGCACCATTATCACTCAAACAAAATGTATAATAGTTATTGTCTTCTTGAATTAAATTAAATTCTATTTTTGCCTGCGGATTGTTTCTTGTAAACTTTATTGAATTAGAAATAAGATTTGTCAATGCAGTTCTAAGCAGCAGCGGGTCGCCGTAAACATTTGGCAGGCTGCCTACATTTATTTCAATTTTTCGTCCGCTAATATTGTCTTTTAGTTCCAATAAGATTTCATTTACAACTTTTTCAAGATTAACCGGTGCAGACATCATCGGTGTTCTACCTAGCCTGGAAAATGAAAGCAGCTTATCAATTAGACTGCCCATTCTATTTATTGAATAAGAAATGGTGTTGAGATATTTCCGGGTTCTATCGTTTAACTTATCATTTAGCTCGCCGATTATCATTTTAGTATATCCTTCAATGTGCCGCAGAGGTGCTCTTAAATCGTGCGAAACAGAATAAGCAAAGGATTCAAGTTCTTTGTTGGCTTTTTCTAATTCTTCAGTGCGTTGTTTTACCCTCTGTTCTAATTCTCTATTCAAGTCAGTTAGCTGATCGCGCACGGTTATTAAATCCGTGATGTCAACTGCATGTATCCATATTCCGTTAACGCTGCCTTCCGCATCACGTGTTGGCTGGAATACAAAATTTAACCATTTAATCGACAGAGCCTCATTCCCTTCATTTCGCAGCAAGAGCGGCACTTCTTCGCCTTTATATTCCATTCCAGTTGAGTATACTTTATTTAACAGAGAAATAAAGCCTTGTGATTTTAATTCCGGAAAAGCTTCACTTATTGGTTTGCCTGCTATGCTTCTGCTGCCCAATGCAGTCTGAAAATATTCGTTTGCATACTCGAAGATGTGTGCTGAACCCCTGAGAATTGCTATTGCCGCAGGGGCTTTCTTGAAAAGATCTGCTAATTTTTTTTGCGACGGTTCACCCAAACCAATGCGGCTATCGGTATTCATATTTGAATTATCAGATTCATTTGCTTCGAGAAATTCATTTTGTATATCATCTAATATTTCTTGCATTTTTAATCGATCAGCTTATTTTGATTAATAAAAATTCATTATCGCCTGCAAATATTCCCCCTATTCTTTACTGCCGTAGAAAATCCTACATGCATTTATAGTAATCATATTTCTGAATAATCCTGATTTTTACTCACAATAGTATTTTCTATGAGCAAGGATTCTAATTCCAGAATAAAAAGATCCAGATCAAATAATTTGCCATAGCAACGGTTAACACCCAATTCATCATACATCTTCCTTCGATAATCATATAGGGAATGAGTAAGCAGGATAATTGTGGCTCCGGGATTATTACTTACGAGATTTCGAAGCATCTCAATAGTATCGGATTGCGAAAAGCTTTCGTCTGCAATGATTAAGTCAGGTGAATTATTAATATAAATTGAAGATCCGGAGTTATTTGGTTTTACACGAGCTATCTCAGAGAGGAGGGTGTTATCCGAGATATATTTTTCAAGTGATTTAAATATCGCGTCCGAGTCCTCAATTATTAAAATTTTCATTTTTCAGTCAGCAATTTTTTTTAATTTCTATTGCTAACTTAAACGATCAATATCTTGCCGGGTAAAGCTCAATTATTGAATTTCATGTAGTATTATCAATGAACTCTTTGTAGTAAAATGGCTACAAAATTATTAGGCTCGGGGGTACAGCAAGAGGAATATGAGGGTCAATCCTAAGTTTTGCAGCCATTTACATTTGCTCACTTATCTTTTTTCGAGCAGTATAATTTATCAAAGATATCAAGCACCTTATCGAATTCAGTTGTCTTATCAAAAAAATAATCAGCGCCTTCTTCCTTGCATATTTCTCTGTATTGTTTAGCGCTGTAGTTTGTAAGCATGATTACAACACAAGGCAGTGAGTTCGACCTGACATATTTCAAAATATCGATGCCGCTTCCGTCAGGCAATTTTATGTCGAGAATTATAATATCGGGAGAATTGTTTTGAAGAATTAGGAGAGTGTCGGAAATTATTCCGGCTTCACTGATAACGACTTCAGGATAGTTAAAAGAAAATATTTTACTTAAGCTCGATCGTATATTTTCCGAGTCGTCTACAATTAATATTTTCATCTCCGATACCAAAGTTGAATAATTGTCTATCATGCTGACAGAAGAAGCTAATCTCATTCGATTCGGTAACAATATTATTTAATTTTGGACAAAAAATAATACTCGTGATAATTCAATGGTGTAGTGTATAATATGATTTTTGTGTAGTATTTTTACTACAAATAAAACGGGTAGCAGTTGTCGATGAAGTCAGTCAACCAGCTTATTGGTTATGGCATAATGAATAAGCTCTGCGTTTGACTTAAGGTTTAATTTTTCCAGAATTCTGGATCGATAGGTATTTACGGTGCTGATGCCTATGGAAAGTTCATTTGCTATTTCGGATTGAGCTTTGCCGGTTGCAATTAGATGAAACACCTGAAATTCACGGTCAGATAATAATTCGTGCATGGGTTTGTGTAAACCGGAATCAAGATCGAAAGCAATTTTTTCGGCTAATGAAGAAGAAATATACTTTCCGCCGGAAGCAACTTTTCTGATCGCTTTTACAAGATCATCGGCAGCAGTTTCTTTCTTTATGTAACCTGATGCACCAGCTCTTAACGTTCTCAATGCAAATCTTTCCTCAGGGTGCATGCTAACTACAAGTACGTTCAAATGAGGATTGATTTCTTTTATCTCTTTTAATGTATCGAGTCCGTTCTTCCCCGGCATATTTATATCTAAAGTAAGCACGTCGAACTTTTGGGTACGGACAGCATCAATAACCTGAAATGCATCCGATGCCTCACCCGATACCTTAAAATCTTTTTCCTCTTTGAGAATTTTCTTAAATCCCTCGCGAATCAGCGGGTGGTCGTCTGCTATAAATATTTTAATCATTTATCGCGTTTTGAAATTAAGATAAAAATTGTTCCATATTTATTTAACCATTTTTAATCAGAAATTCAACTCGTAAAAATATTTTAAAGTAGAGACGCACCGTCCAAAGGATCAATTTGACCGGTGCGTCTTTAACGATAATCTAAGTCCAATCGGTAAAATCTATACATCGATTAATTATTAGTTTAATTGTTCGTTTCTTATACTCGACAATGTAAACTTTTGCGTTGAGACGCCCCAGTCAAATTGATTCTTTGGGTGGGAAGTCTCTACAATTTGAAACATTTATTTTTTCATACAAAATTATATAGTTGCAAAAACGTTTAAAATGAAATATGTTGTCTTAGAAATTTGACAATCTATTGTTACAATAAATATATCTTTCAACAATAAATTTATGAAATGAACAAAACACAACTCAAAATTTTATCTGCAATAATAATATTCATTTCTGCCTATGGCATTTACAAAAATTTTCTCCAGGAAAGCAAACCACTTAAAACATCCGGTGCATTTCAAGCATTGCAGTGGTGGACAGCTCAACGAGCCTATCCGGAAAGCGATATTCCGTCAAGAAATTACTATGATGCTTTCATGAAAGTTAAAATGGAATTGAAAAAAACTTTAGATGATAATACAGACGGCTGGAAACCAATAGGTCCTCACAATATCGGCGGAAGAACGCTTGCGCTCGCATTCAATCCGCAAAATCCTGCAACAATTTATGCCGGTTCTGCAAGCGGCGGATTATGGAGAAGTTATACAGCCGGAGCCGGTGCCGAAGCCTGGGAGTATGTTCCCACAGGCTTTCCGGTCTTGGGTGTAAGCTCGATTGCTTTTGCCCCGAACGATTCAAATATAATTTACATCGGCACGGGAGAAGTTTATGCATACCAAAATTCAACCGGCGGAATAACTGTAAGAACTACACGCGGTAGCTATGGAATTGGTGTGTTGAAATCAACCGACTCAGGTAAATCTTGGACGAAATGTTTAGACTGGAGTGCAGAGCAGCAAAGAGGTGTTCAAGTTGTGAAG
This sequence comes from uncultured Ignavibacteriaceae bacterium, assembly GCA_964612385.1. Classification (GTDB taxonomy): domain Bacteria; phylum Bacteroidota; class Ignavibacteria; order Ignavibacteriales; family Ignavibacteriaceae; genus JAGUYG01. Next base: position 4,050 of record CAZTDB010000045.1, on the reverse strand, counting down.
ATAAATCCTTTTAATCCCAAGAGTGTTTGGGCAGGTACAACCGAAGGTACTTACAAATCAACTGATGCAGGAAGTTCATGGTCGCTTGTTCATGATGCAATTATGGTTACCGATCTAATTATAAATCACTCAGACACAAACATGATTTGGATTGCATGCGGCAATTTGAACAGCGAAGGGAAAGGGGTTTACAGAACAACGAACGGCGGAGATGCCTGGATAAAATTATCCGGTGGGTTGCCTGATCATTTTGGTGGAAAAATTCAACTTGCTGTACACAAGAATTCACCAAACATAATTTATGCAAGTGTGGGATTTGGAACAGTCTCAAACGCCGGCACACAGCTATGCCGCAGCACTGATTATGGGATAACCTGGAACACTGTATCCGACCTCGACTATGCCACTTACCAGGGTTGGTTTTCACACATAATAGGAGTGAATCCAACCGATCCGACTAAAGTAATTTGCGGAGGGGTAGATATTTTTAAATCAACAACCGGCGGCTCGAATCTTGAGCAAAAGTCGTATTGGTATTTATGGTACTTTGGTACTCCGCCTGCCGGAGGTCCCGAAGGTCCGCCGAATTACTCTCATGCAGATCATCATGCGATTGCGTATCATCCCGAAAATCCAGACATAATATACTTTGGAAATGACGGCGGTGTATTTAGAACTCTTGATGGGGGAGAAACTTTTGAGGGCTGCAACGGCGGATATCAAACCACACAATTTTATCCCGGTTTTTCTTCTTCATTCAGCGATTCTGCTTTTGCAATGGGAGGAATGCAGGATAACTCAACCGCAATATTTGAAGGAAGCACAGATTGGCGAAGAGTTATAGGGGGAGACGGTGCATGGTCGGCAATAAATCAAAGCAATAACAATATTATCTACGGTTCGTATCAGTATTTGGGTTTAATGAAATCATCCGATAAAGGATCAACATGGAAATCAATTCCTCCTCCTGGCTCTACCTCAGGTACAGGGTTTATTGCTCCTTATGTTTTAGCTTACCCGAATAATTCGATTATATATGCAGGCAGAAACAGGTTTTACATTTCTACAAATGAAGGCAATAATTGGACTGCGGGCAACAACAACCTTGTGTTAGACGGCAATCCCTTATTAAGTATAGCGGTTTCGTCTGTCGATGACAAAATAGTTTATGTATCAACGGCACCGGTAACTTCGCGTGCAGGATTATTTTATTCATCAAACGGCGGACAGAGTTGGGCAAACATAACGGGTAATTTGCCCGACCGCTATCCGATAGATATCGCCATTCATCCGCAAAATCCAGGAATTGCTTACGTGGTTTTTTCGGGTTTCGGCACACCGCATGTTTACAAAACAAACGATGCGGGAATTTCCTGGCAGGATATAACCGGAAACTTGCCTGATGTTCCGGCAAGCTCTATCGCAATTGATCCGTTTCAAACTAATCATATCTATGTCGGAAATGATTTGGGTGTTTTCGTTTCAACTGATGATGGCATTACATGGGAAGCATTCAACAGCGGATTACCCGATGCAGTAACAGCGATTGATTTAAATATATCTCCATTAAATCGGTCGCTTCGTGTAGTTACGCACGGCAATGGCGTTTTTGAGAGAAAATTAATTAGTTCTGTTTTAGCAGTTGAACCGGAACAAAAAGCTGCACGGAGTTTTTCATTAAAACAAAATTATCCCAATCCGTTTAATGCAAGTACAGTAATTAATTATGAATTATATCAAAGTGCTAATGTTAAGATAACAGTCGTCGACGGCATAGGAAGAGTTATAGCAGTATTAGTAAATGAATTTAAATATCCGGGCAAGTATAAAATTACTTTCTCCGTAGGATCTTTGGGAAATGCCGATAAGCTTCCGAGCGGAATTTACTACTACCGGCTGAAAGCGGGCAGCTATACTGAAAGTAAGAAAGCAGTGCTGTTGAAGTAAGAAGAATTCAATACATTCGATGTAGCGTTTAAATTCTTATTTTGTAAAATTTTACAGCGGCGTGATTGGATTGGTAAAGAATCCACAGTTTTAATTACAGCATCGCTTTTACTTTTATAAATTTTTTCCTTTACAATAATAATTATTTGGCTTAACATTAAGTGTAAATTTTATTGTTAATTAAACCCGGGGGCAGCATGATTCGCAAAATATTCCAAGGTTTATTTTTTGTTATATCGTTTTCCGGAATTGTTTTGTCGCAGCAAAAACAAGCAGGGGAAATGACGGAAATAAAAGATGCCATTATTAGCGGAAATAATATTACAACAATATTATATAACTACGGTTCTATCGGAAGACCCAACACCCTAAGCAATATTGCAGATCTTGTATGGAAAGGATTGGGTTATATGTTTGAGTTCGGTCCGATTGCAGCCGCCGAAGTTGTCAATGATCAAAACGAAACTCTTTATATCATTGATGATTCATTTATCTTACCTACGCAAGGGACTTACAGTCCCGACGGAATCCAAAAGTGGGGCTGGCTCCCAAAAGCCGGTTACGCAAATACCGATCAAAACAATCTCGCTACAAAAAATAATATGGATTCATGGCCTCCTCATTGGTTAGGCTGGCATTATGATTTTGAGGATCTTGGAAATGTTAGCAAAGAAGAAGCCTTCTATGTAATGGATGATTTCAGCAATGCATCATATAATTATTATCCGTGTATAGGTGATTCAACAAAAAGAGGTTTGGGATTAGAAACACAAGTTAGAGTATTTCAGTTCGATGGCAGCCTTGAAGACGCTCTAATAGTTAAATACAAAGTATCGAACGTAAGCGATAGAAATCTTGATAAAGTATATTTTGGATTTCATACCGATCCGCATATCGGTGGTGCTTCTGACTACAGCGACGATAGAGTTAGATTTGTAGGTGATAGCGGACCCGAAGGTATTCCCGGTTATGATTTTCTTAAAAACGTGATTTATTTATGGGATGAAGATCAAAAAGGAATGGGGGGAATAAAAACCGGTTACTTAGCTTTTAAATTACTGCAATCACCTGATGATTTAGATATTACTTCATTCCATACCGATGCATATACGAACTCGCTTCCAAATGTTCCTAAAAATCACGCGCTTATGTGGGAATGGTTAAGCGGAACAATTGATACAACAAATCCGCTTTATCATCAACCCGGTGATAATATAATAAACTTCGGGACGGGACCGTTTAGCCTTGCTTCAGGCGAATCGAAAGATGTAGTGCTTGCAATATTTCTATCCGATGATTATAAAGATATGGTGAACGATGCGGCTATTCTTTATTGGAATTATACCTGGGCGTTAAGAGGCATACATTCTGCGTTGGAAGGGGGTTCGGATGATTATAAAATCACTTTGACTTCATTTAATGGAGGAAAATATTCCGGCATTGCTTCCCTGCAATGGCAGTATAGCGGGAACGATCCGAATGCTGAAGTATATATCGAATTCTCTTCAAACAACGGGAGATCCTGGAAGCCTGTGGATATTGGCGTTCCTGTTAATCAATCGTATAATTTAAACACTGAAATTTTTAGAGATGGCGTTAATTATCTGGTAAGAATAGTTGCATACAATCCTGAAAATAGAAAAATAAATTATTTCAGCCGGTCCGAATCAACTTTCACTATCGATAATCCCATGAATGCACAGCCGGAGCTTCAAATACTAACGGCTCTAAGTGATACAATAATAACCGATCCTACTCTGCGAATTTCCTGGCTTTCTCAAGATGCGGACAATTTTCATTTAATGACATGGCTTGAATATTCTGCTAATCCCGACGATGGCTTCAGCATAATACATAGTGAAGATGCGGCGCCAAACGGTTATCATTCATTAGATTGGGAGACAAAGCATCTGCCGAATGGTCAAAATTATTATTTAAGAATTACCTTGTCAGATGGTAATTCCGATACATCGGTAACAACGGGCCCTTTTAAATTCGATTACTATAGTTCATCGTATTTAACGGAAAATATACTTCATCTTGAAGGAAGATCAACAGCGAAGTTTTATATTCAAACGGTTGATAATTCTAAAACTTCGCTGT
>CAZTDB010000044.1:0-10307 GCA_964612385.1 uncultured Ignavibacteriaceae bacterium | reverse complement strand
CGTTTATTTATACACCGTGAGAAGCAAATCGTCATCCATTACAAAAAAAATGATTCAGTTGGATGGGGCAATTACCGGCGGCTTATCAGAAATCCGGAAAAGTCTTTCTTTCAACAGTAATGCTTCGAAGAGTTCTACGACTTATGATACTGAGATTATTATATCCAAAATTGGGTATATGAATGATACTATCAAAACAGAAATCATTGGCGGTGAAAATTTCAATACAGAATTAACGCTTGTTCATTTTGCTGCATTAATGGCAGATCTTCACAACGACGTCCTAAGTGTGTTGACAGCCGACAGAAGTTATCGCCTTGCCGACTTTCATAATTACCATCATACCGATATACCCAGATTAAAATTAGGCGGCGTTGATGTTCAGTTGTTTGCGGTTTATATCAGTCCAAATCAAGGATCAAATGACTATTTTAATAAAGCGATGGAAATGATTAACATTTTTAAAGAAGAAATGATGTTAAACTATGAAGATATTCACCAGGCATTTGATCCGGACCAAATAAATGATATAGTAGATGACAACAAAATTGCCGCAGTTTTATGTGCTGAGGGTGGTCATGTTATTGAAAATAGTTTAGATAAACTTTATGCGCTGTATAGTGAAGGTATTAGATACATGACAATCACGTGGAATAACAGCACCGATTGGGCAGTCTCTGCACAAGACTCGCGCTCGGCTACTGTCGGATTAAGCGACTTTGGAAGAGAGGTAATCAGGAAAATGGACTCATTAGGAATTATCATCGACATTTCTCATACAGGAATTAAAACAATAGAAGATATTCTTGAAGTTACTGCGAATCCAATAATAGCATCGCACTCAGGGGTGCGTGCATTAAGAAATCATTATAGAAATCTTTATGATGATCAAATAAAAGCAATTGCAAAATCCGGTGGAGTGATTGGAGTTGTATTCTATCCTTCGTTTCTTTCATCAAATACTTCGAGTGTAAATATTAATACAGTCATTCAGCACATTGATTATATCGTCAACCTTGTTGGGATAGATCATGTAGGAATAGGTTCTGATTTTGACGGAATTGGAACAACTCCTTCAGGATTGGAGGATGTGTCGAAGTTTCCATTTCTTACACAAAAGCTTTTAGAGCGCGGTTATTCTGTAGAGGATGTATTTAAAATTTTAGGCGGCAATTTTATGCGGGTGATGCGGCAGGTAACCGAAAACAGTAAGACGTTAAATTATAAAAACACAGCAGCAGGTTATTAACTCACGTTACGCAGATTTTCTCGCAAACATGAAAAACTCATCCCCCTCTCCCCCTTCTCTTACCTAGAGAAGGGGGTTGGGGAGATGTCCAAAGGACTCATTTGAGAGTTCAATTTATTTGCGTAAGGTGAGTTAAAAACTCTCGAAGAGTCATTTCCGAGGTCCGAGGGATCTTGGGAGAATCTGTGATTGGGCAACCTCCCGTCCCGAGGTTGTCTAAAAAGTTAAATAATGTCATTTCGAGTGAGTCCTCGAGCGAGAAATCTTCAGTAAGTACAAGATTTCTCTCCCGACCGAAGGTTCTTTATGAAAAACTTTTGGGGTCGATCAAATTGATCCTTTGGAAATGACAATGCTACTTTTTAGTCAACCTCTATACTTTTTAAAACAGCAACTGATCTCTTAGCACATTCAATCCTTGTTCAAAAATAATGTCTACCGGGATTCCTTCGGTTGATAGAAGCTTTAAGTCATTTTCCAATTCATTGTCCGTAATTAAATATTTCTCAAAGAATTTTTCTGTACCTTCATAATCGCCATCGCCTTGAAGCGTAAGAATTTTGTTCGACAATTGTTCAACTGCCGTTTGCATCTTTTCAAAATCGATGCTGTAAACGCCGGAGCTTGGATCGCGGTCAAAAGCATTTAATTCTTTAAAGAAGTTAAAACAAATTAGATTAGCTCTGCCGTGAGCGCTAGCGGCACCGAAACGTATCGACCTAAAGATGCCTGCGAGAAATGTTACGTAGTTGTCCATTAGATCGATATCTTTCAATTCACCCATCTCATTGAGTTTTGTGATCATATAAAGCCCTAAAATGTCGGCTTTGCCTTCTTCAATAACTGAATAGTGTTCTTTCAGTGCCTCTCTTACTGTTCCTTTTCCGTTTATCGTGTTTTTGATTCCAAGACCATGGGCAACTTCATGAAACATTACATTATTAAAGAACGCATTAAAATTAATATTATTAAGCTGCTCTGCTTTAATAAGAACTTCGGAAATCGGAGTTAAAATTTTATCGAACTTAGCTTTCATAGAATTTTTAAGCTGCAGCCTGCGCGTTCCTTTTTTCAATTGAACTCTTTCATCGTTCGGAAGATTTATTGCGATAGTTTTGCTGCCAGCGTTACAGTCGCCGGCATAGTAGATGGCATCATAAGCATTTAAATCTGATTCCAAACCCGGAATTTCGCTTTTATATTTTTCATCGACAGGCAGCCCCTTTTGAAGCTCAGGCAAAAGAGCCGTATAATGCGCAAGCTTTTCGCTCCACTCTTTATCCTTAATGAGAATGTATGCTTCAAAGGCAGCTTTAGAACCATAGAGACGGTCTTCGTAAGATTCTATGGGACCGATGACTACATCAATCAGATTATTTTTCATTTCCATCCATGCAATATCGCTTTCGTAATAATTATCCGTAATCAATGCATCGGCTCTTAGTTCAAGATATTTTTTTAATCCTTTATCATCAGCGAAAGTTGCAGCACGGCGAAGTAAACCGGATGCTTGTTTTAATTTTTCGGAATATTCTACACTGTAAGGCACTGCATTTAATTTTCCGTCTTCACCGCGTCGTATTATGGTGTAAAGGCTTTTGAGGTCTTCTTCTAATTCCGGATTTTCTTTGATAAAAGCCTCGAACTCCTCTTTACTCATATCCTTCGGATAAAAATTTGCTCCTTCAGGTTTTTGTTCATATCCTTCAATGAAAGGTTCATTACCTGCAAGACGATCCCATGGTCCATAATTAATTTCAGCATATTGTTTAACCATAGGATCGGCAATTGAATTTAAAAATGCTTTTTTATCGCCGAAAGCCTGCAGCCAAAATAGCTCATCCATAATTTTTGCTGCGTCAATCAGCAGCGGAATCATCCGTCTTTCGTTTTCTGATAACGCACTCAAATCAGAAGTTAATTTAACTGTAGTATATTTAGCTAATTTCAAATGAATGTCTGCAGTTTCCATTTTTTTATCCTCAATAGATTCTTTTTCACAGCTTAAAAAAATTATAGTTGAAAGAAGAATGACTAATAGGCAATGTCTCTTTTTCATGATCTTTTCCTTTAGTTTAAGTTTATTTCATTAGTTAAGTGTAAAATACTTATGTAAGATTTATCGCATCAATTTTGATTGTCAAGCATTTTGCAAATTTCATTATTAAAATCTGAGCTATGAAAAAACGGATTCGGAAAGTTATTGCCGCAAAAAACAACGGCAGCATTTTTGAATTCAACAAGCGATAGATCAAAATCCGGCAAGTCATCGGAGGCGCGTCTATTGTCATAAAAAATGTTTTTCTCAATCTCGAAATTCTCAGGCACTGCGTGAAGTGCAAGCGCGCATTGATAACAATAATAATCGGGCGAATCGTATTTAGGATTTTGAGCAGTCTGAACGATTATGTTATCCTTAAACCATCCGTACTCAACATCAACAGATTGAACTGTAATCGATGCGCCGCAAGCGCCCGTATTATAAATAATATTCCCGGAGATTTTTCCAACCGGTTTACCCTTATCAGCATCCCAAAGAGCAATACCCCAGGTAACAATATCTTCAATTATGTTATACTCAAGCTTTGCTTTTGCATCTACAAAAACTCCAATTCCCTTCCAGTATCGTTTGATCAGATTATTTCTTATCTCAGCTTCAGCATTCCAGGTAACACCAATTGCAACGCCCCTTCCGCCGCCTACTTTATCCCCGGTTGCTTTGTCAACTCCGTCAATAAGATTATTTTCAATTATGGCTTTTGCGTTGTGATATAAGGCAATACCGTCCCACGAGTTACCAATAATTTTATTATTTGTAACAGTAATAACAGAACCTTCGCGACCGGCAATTCCCATTATGCCAACGATGTTCTTCCTAACTATTTCTTGCTGACCTTTATTATTTGCTAATCGATTATTACTGACCGATACCGTACTATTCTTGACAACGATTGCCGCATCAGTAGCTAATCCGCTTGTATCTCTTTTCCCGCCGGTAACAGTAATTCCTTCGATAGCACAATCCAGGCAGTTTTCAAAATAAATTCCGTATCCGGCATTTGTATGAATACTTACTTCACCTGAGTCTGCTCCAAATATTTTCATATTCTTACCTTGAAGATGAAGCCCATAAGATGCTGCTATTGAAGTATCCGGATTTTCACAATTCCCGCAAGTATTATCAATAAATTCTGTGGGGATTAAATCGTAAATTCCGGGCAGTAAGTGAAACTCAACATTTTCTAATGGATTTGATGTTACTTCCTGAAGCTCCTTAGCAGTTGAAATTAATTTTATTTCAGCATGTTTCAATTTTGTTTGAGGAAGCAAAGTAACTGATAATAAGATTATAAAGCAGAATAATTTAATAAGCATAATTCATTGCTCGTATTTAGATTTTTTTAGCTGCAATATTAAATTACTTAGGGATGAAATTTATTCCAACTATCATTTAACTTATTCGCAGCTTAGATCCGAAGTAAATTGTATTGATTCAGCTTTATAACGATTGGGGAACACTATCATCACACTCACGTTTTCGATTAATAATCGTGAACAATAAAATTAGACTTGACTTTCAGAACCATTTTATCAATTTTTTCGGCAAGTTTTATAACAACTTATAAATTGCCGGAGCGGACTGATGCTAAAAAAAATAATGATTGTAATTGCAATTTTTTGCACTGCAAGCGTATCGCTATTTTCTCAAACGGTAATTGGTAAATACGCCGGTGAGTTTATGGCAATCGGGGTTGGAGGTCGTCCACTTGGGATGGGTGGAGCTTATGCGGCAATTGCTAATGATGTTACCGCAGGCTACTATAATCCCGCAGGTTTAGCTCACTTGAATTACCCGCAATTGGCACTTATGCACGACGAGCGTTACGGAAATTTAGTTAACTATGATTATGCCTCCTTCGGGCTTCCATTCGACAAAGATATGAGTTTTGGCATCAGCATTATGAGATTGGGAATCGACGGGATTCCCGATACGCGCAATGCTCTTATCGATGCTAATAATGACGGTATCTTAGATATAAGAGATGATAGATTAGATTACGATAAAATCTCATATTTCAGCAATCAGGATTGGGCTTTCTATCTTACGTTCGCAAAAAGGTATACGGAAAATTTTTCGCTTGGCGCTAATGCTAAAATAATAAGAAGAATTATCGGCGATTACAGTGCAACAGGAATCGGCTTCGACATTGGGGCTTTATATTCTCCTTTCGATAAATTTTATTTAGGAGTCAATCTTCAGGACATAACCACAACTTTGGTAGCATGGAATACCGGCAGAAACGAACTTGTATCTCCCACAGCAAAAATAGGAGCGGCATATCAATTGGATATATTGGGCGGAACAGTTACTCCGGCATTAGATTTTGATATCCGGTTTGAAAACAGAAGATTTGCATCTAACTTCAATATTGGTCCGGTCAGTTTTGATATGCACGCCGGATTTGAATACAACTTTAAAAATATTTTTGCCGTTCGTGCCGGATATAACGATGTAAAACAATTTACGTTAGGGGCGGGAGTTAAGCTTCCAAAGCTGAATATTGACTATTCGTTTGCACGGTTTAATATGTCCGAATTAGATAGGCTTCCCGATACTCACAGAATCTCTCTCATCCTAACGCTAGAGGAACCAAAGTTTTTAAGATAATTTAGGAGATCGAGTTTCTAACTTGAATTTAAAAATTTTTATTTACCGTTATCCTTTAGTTCATTCCCATGATTTCTTTTCTCCAACGAATCTAATAATGAATTCATCAGTATGCTGTTTTCGACAGGTTTAGTTAAAAAAATATCTACTCCCGCCTCGAGCGCATTATCCCTGTCCTTTTTGAATGCATGAGCGGATAAGCAAACAATAGGAATGTTCTCGTAACCGGAAATTTTTCTAATTTCCTTTGTCAGTTCAAGACCGTTCTTATTTCCCTTTAACGATATATCCATCAATATGATATCGATTTTTTCTTCATTGATAATTTCATAGAATGTTTTTTCCGAGTCGCATACACGCACATCAAATTTTCTTTTCAAAAACATTTGAAGAAATTTTTGATTTTCAAAATCATCTTCTGTAATCAACAATTTGGGTTTATTTTGTTGAAGATTCACTTCCATTTCTTCCCTCCTATTTAAATAAAATTGTTACGGCTGTTCCTAAATTTTTTTCACTTTCTATTTTCAAATCAACATTATTCAAATCGGCGTATTTTTTACTTAATGCTAAGCCTAACCCTGTTCCATCATAAGGTCTATTGTATCCCATCACCTCCTGCGAAAACGGTACGAACAGATTTGCTATAAAATTATCCGTCATTCCAATTCCGCTGTCTTTAACAATAATATACAGATTGTCATTTTCGTTTCGATCTAGTTGTATGTCAATAATTCCCTTCTTTGTATACTTAACAGCATTATCAATTACGTTTGCCAGGATATGTTGAATGGCATATTTATCTTTTGTTATTACGGAATCTTTTGTTTTATAACCAAGCTTGATTTCAACCTCATTTAGTTTTACTTCCTCTTCATAATTTGCCAATATTTCTTCTATAACTTCGGCTGCGTCAAATTTTTCTACGTTCATTTCGTAGCCGCCGGTTTGAAGCTGCGACATATTCAATAGCTGCTCTATTGTTCTTGTTAAACGTCTGCTGCTTTTATCAATTGCATAAAAAGCATAATTCAGGTCTTCCGGAACGTCTTTCGGTAAATAATCTTTTATCATCAAATTAAAACCCATTATAGCCGTAAGCGGAGACCGAATCTCGTGCGACATTTGAGCAAGGAAATACGTTTTTATTTTTTCAGATTCTTCGGCTTTATTTAGCGCGGTTATTAAATTCTGCTGGGTTTTTTTCAAGTCGGTAATATCGCTGCCGTAAATTTGTCCTATTCCCATTTCCGGAATGCCGCGAATAGTAAACTTGTAATATTTATTTCCGATTTCTGATATTAAATTTATTTCGCTTCCATCATGAATACATTTCTTCAAATCCACTTCTTTGACCTGAGGAATTATTTTTTCCAGCTTCATTCCAACAGCATAATTATCGTTGCAAAGTTTTTGACCGCTGCTGTTGGTCATTATGATTTTAACTTCATCATCGAACCTAAATACCGGATCGGGATCAAGCTCGGCAAAAGCTGCCATAAGCTGTGTGTGTTTCGTCTTCATGTCTCTTTGCTGTGCCTGGAAATTTTTTTGCATCGGATGGACAACATATTTATAGAATATAAATATGACTGCGATTAGCAGTACGATCAGCAGCAAAGAATAGAGAAGGGGATTATTTAAGCTTAAAAATGAGTCTTGTGTCCCCTTCTCTAAATACGCTGAAGAAGAGTCCGAAAATGATCTGAAAGACTGAAGTAATAACATAATAATAATAGGTATTAGTAAATCCGGTTATAAGATTCATAAATTTTGTTATTACGGTAAATTCATAAAAAATTAAACCTAATAGGAAGATATTAACCATATTCATAAAATAGAAATTATGGATAAATCTTCTTAAAAATATATAGAGCAAAACAGTATGAATAATAATAAAAGTAAAATTATTTGAGCTCGGAAGGGCAATTGTTATAGAAATTATTACAAGAGCCGTTAAAATTAACATAGATAGGTATCGAACTATGAATTCTTTTTTTTGTAATGTAATCACAGCAAAATAACTAAATAAATTAAAGGCTAGAAATTGGTCTATATTAATTATATAATTAAATAATAATGAAAATACGTCAGTAACGGCAAGTATCAAAAAAAAATAAAAATAGTCTGTTCTATACTGGCGAATCGGCGGTATAAACCAAATTAAGACCGAAGTAAAAAAGAAATAATATAGAATTTTTTCAGTCATATAATTATAGACACATTGGTGGACATGCCGTACTAAACTCCAGCGTACTACCATCCGAAGTAATTGAGAGCACATCGCCTCTCATCTCAACTGTTACATTATCCTCTTTGGACATACTCAGAAATTCGTTTACTATGCTTGTACTAAAAAGATGAAATACTTGCTCATCAGTAATTTTGAGATAAAGCGGGAAAATGCTTTCTCTTTTCTCGTTAAGAATGGCAAGCTTTCCATCAATAATGTTGAACATGATATGCTTACCTGAGTTAGCATTTAATCCGGCTAACAAACTTTTACTTACTTGAACTGATTTGACAACGGGTCCGAACATCTCATCAGCCTCGGCTTTTGTAATAATTTTGCCGTGAACTTTTTCATCTTGAGCAAGCACGTTTAAAGAAAAAGCAATTAGTGCTGTAAAAATTATTAAACTGATTAGAACTAATTTTTTAGACATTTCTGCCTCCAAATGTGTTGTTATTAAATATTGTTAATTAAGAACTCGACTAAAAATATAAATGAAATTGGATAATCTCAATTAAAATTACATATTATGAGCCGGATAGTCGAAAAGCTTTTTGAAATGAAATAAAGCTTCATAAAATGTTTCTGTTTCGAATAATGAGTTTTGTAATCAACTTAGACAGAATGGGGATCAGTCCTTCGGATACTTTTATCCACCTTTTAAACTTTTCTTGAATATTTTATTACAAAACTTTTCAAATTACCCCTGAATCATACTTTTAATCTTATTCGAATTTTCCCTATTTGTTTTGTAGGTTATATGAATTTTGTTGTCGTCGTAATTGGCGGAAAGCACTTCGGCAAGTGAGTAAATCATTGATGCTATTTTTGATTTTGATATCTCGATATCTATTTCTTCCTGGACAAATGTTTCTTCAATTATAGAATTTAGCTTAGTGTACAGTGAATTAATATTAATTCCCCGTAATGCAGAAATTAAAATACTTTCGGAAAATTTATTGAGGATAAAATCGAATATCGATTTATCAACAACCAAATCTGCTTTATTAAATACTTTGATTTGAGTTTTTTTATCGCAGCCCAACTCTTTCAGAGTTTCATCAACTACTTCAATGTGCTCCCTGTAATAAGGGTGAGAAAGATCTATAACATGCAGAATTATATCTGCGTCTCTTACATCGTCAAGAGTGCTTTTAAATGAAGCTACAAGATGATGCGGAAGTTTTCTGATAAAACCAACTGTATCGCTTATCAGCACTTTCTGATTTTTGCCAAGCTCAAGCAATCGTGTAGTTGAATCGAGTGTGGCAAATAATTTATCTTCCGCTAAAACGTGAGCTTGCGTGAGAAGATTGAACAGCGTTGATTTTCCTGCATTAGTATAACCTACAATGGATAGGGTTACAAAATTTTTTCTGCCGCTGCTTTGAGTTTCCCGCTGAGATTCTATCTTGCTTAACTTTTCTTTAAGATGACTAATCCTTGTTCTGATGATTCTTCTATCAGTTTCAATTTGAGTTTCACCCGGACCTTTAGTTCCAATGCCGCCGTACTGTTTTGATAAGTGTGTCCATGCCCTTGTTAAACGCGGAAGCATGTACTGAAGCTGCGCCAATTCTACTTGAGTTTTTGCTTCTCTTGTTTTAGCACGCGAAGCGAAGATATCTAAAATCAATCCGCTGCGATCTATAATTTTTTTATTTATCAGTCTTTCAAGATTTCGTAATTGAATTGCCGAAAGATCATCGTCGAAGATTATCAAGTCTATGTTGTTAGATTCGACTAACTCCGCAAGCTGGATAGCTTTTCCTTTCCCTATGTAAAAAGCCGGATCGATAGATGCCCGATGCTGAACAACTTTGATTATAGCATCTGCACCGGCAGTAGCTGCAAGCTCTTCAAGTTCATTGAGATGTTCTTCTGTTTCTTCCTTACTTACAGAGCCCGTATTTAATGCTACTAATATTGTTCTTTCTATTGTGCTTCTGTTTACTTCAATCATACTAAAATGTTTTTTGTCCTTAATCCTTATAGAAAATTAACTAAAAAATTATTCTATGTCAGCAGATTTTTTTGTCTTTTATTTAGCTCCGGGTTACTTCAACTAATTCTTTCTTTGTATTTCTTGCGATCGTCATTTCAATCAGTGCGAGAAGCAGTGCCGCAAGTATAAAATACTTCCATAATTCGGAACC
>CAZTDB010000043.1:3868-10582 GCA_964612385.1 uncultured Ignavibacteriaceae bacterium | reverse complement strand
TTATCGGAAAAAACCATGACGATTTAGGTCCACGTTTTCCCGACATGAGCGAACCTTACAGCCTTGAATTAATAAAGATAGCTGAACAGGTTGCATTAGAAAACAAAATACAAGTTCAAAAAGGTGTTTATGTTGCCGTTCCGGGACCAAACCTTGAAACAAGAGCGGAATATAGATTTCTAAGGCAAACCGGTGCGGATGTTGTAGGAATGTCTACCATTCCCGAAAACATTGTTGCCAACCACATGGGTATGAAAGTATTGGGTATAAGCATAGTTACTGACGAGTGCTTTCCCGACTCATTAAAGCCCGTAAATGTTAAAGAAATAATCGAAACGGCTGTTAAAGCCGAACCGAAGATGACACTAATAATGAAAGAAGTAATAAAGAGGCTGTAATGGAAAAACTAAAACTCTTAATAAATTATTTAGTAGTTGTGCTGCTCGGTTTGTTAATCGTCGCATCCAACTTTTTAAATACCGATTTATTTGACTTCGGCAACAACAATTTTGCGGTTTGGTTTGTTCTTTCCGTTTTATGCTTTGCCTGCGGATGGTTCATAAACAAAACACTTGGCTGGCACTTCGGCGGAAAAGTTGTATTTGCTTTAGTAATTGTAACTACCGTTATCAGCATCTTTTTAATTTCCTTCTTCAGAGATTATTTTGCTGCCAGCGAACTGCTGACCGAAAATATTATCCTTTACAGCTTACGCAACATTACTCTGGGTTCGATGGCATTCTTCGGGATGGCAGTTGTTGAAATACTTTCGCTTCAAAAAGATTTGTTAGTTCAAAAAGAAAAGCTCGCGGTTTATGAGAAAACCATGAGAGACGCCGGCAGAGAGGCAGAACTGGACATTAGAGAAGCAAAATTTAAAGCCCAAAAAATCATCAGCGAAGCTGAATTGGCTGCAAAAAATATTATACTGAAAAAAGAAAGAATTGAAAGAGAATTGAAAGAGTTCATCCATGCTGAGCGGGAGCTGATTAAAAAGTATGAAGAGATTGGATAGAAGTTATTTCACAGCAAATAATTGAACCATATCTGTCCAAAAAAAGTTCTATATGTCGTTCCTATCTATCTGCCGCTAGGCAGGCGGGACTTTGAATTTTGGGAGTCGTAGATATTTTTAGAAATATTTAATCCCTAAAGGGATTATGGTAGTGTTAAACAATGATTAAAGGCTTTTTTGTTCCGATAGGGACACAATATTTATAGAACAAGATAATCTATCATTATTATTGAGTCCCGTTAGGGACGAGATAAAAAAACGTTTTGGACAGATAAGATTTAAGGAAAATTAATACTGTTTTTATTCACCCCAAATAGAATTCTTTATTATATTTGGCGGCTAAAATTCTGAAAGTTCGAAAATAATGCGTTTTTATGCAGAGGCGATGCAGCCTCTTCAATTTTAAATGAAAATATTGAGTTGTATTGAGTAAACAATGTTCAAACAAAATTTAGAAAAAATAAGCTACCCCGAAATAGAAGAAAAAATATTACGCTTCTGGAAAGAGAAGAATATTTTTGAAAAAAGCATCTCAACACGGGATAAAAATAATTCTTTCACTTTTTATGAAGGACCGCCTACCGCTAACGGCAAACCGGGTATTCACCACGTAATGTCCAGAACACTAAAAGATTTAGTGTGCCGCTACAAAACTCTTAAAGGATTCAGAGTTGAAAGAAAAGCCGGCTGGGATACTCACGGTTTACCTGTTGAAATTGAAGTCGAAAAAAAGCTCGGCATCAAACACAAAAGCGAAGTATTAGAATTCGGCGTTGAAAAATACAATAAAGCATGCCGTGAATCCGTTTTTACTTACCTTGATTTATGGGAAAAGATGACCACCCGCATGGGTTATTGGATCGACCTCGACAATCCATACATCACGTTAAAAAACGAATACATCGAATCCGTTTGGTGGGCTTTAAAAACTCTCTTCAATAAAGGGCTTATTTATAAGGATTACAAGATTGTACCTCAAGACCCAAAATCGGAAACGGTTCTTTCATCCCATGAATTAGCTTTAGGTTACCGCGAAACTAAAGACCCCTCGGTTTATGTGCTATTCAAAATTAAAAGCAGCGACGAGCATATTTTAGTTTGGACTACTACACCTTGGACATTAATTTCAAACGTCGCTCTTGCCGTAGGACCTGATATCGATTATCTAAAGATTAATTGGAACGGAAAGAAAATTATTCTTGCCAAAGAACGGCTTAAGGTAGTTGAGGGTGATTACGAAATCATATCTGAATTTAAGGGCACTGCACTCGAAGGTATTGAATATGAACAGCTTTTACCTTACATAAAGCCGGATAAAAAAGCTTTCTACGTTACTGCTGCAGAGTTTGTAAGCACCGAAGACGGTTCCGGTATTGTTCACATTGCACCTGCTTTTGGTCAGGATGACTATGAGCTTTCGAAAAAATATAATCTGCCGATGCTGCAGCCTGTTACCCGCGGCGGTTTATTTACTGCTGAGATAACTGACTTTGCCGGGCAGTTTGTTAAGGATGCCGACAAAGGAATAATCCAAAAACTAAAAGAAGAAGGAAAGCTTTTTAAGAAAGAAACGATCGTTCACTCCTATCCGTTTAGCTGGCGGCATGAAGACGTTCCTGTAATTTACTATGCTCGGGAGTCCTGGTTTATCCGGACGACTTCCATTGCTAAAAGAATGATAGAATTGAATAAGACAATTAATTGGTGTCCGCCTGAAGTTGGGTCTGGAAGATTCGGAAACTGGTTAGAAGAAAATAAAGATTGGGCATTATCCCGCGACAGATTCTGGGCAACTCCCCTTCCGATTTGGCTTGCTGATGACGGCGACACGCTCGCCATCGGAAGCATTGAAGAATTAAAAGCAGGATTTATCGAAGAAAACGACAAAAGAATTTCTGTTAAAGATATCGAAGAGCTTGATCTTCACAAGCCTTTCGTTGATAAAATTTTATTCGAAAAGAACGGAAAGATTTATAAGCGAACACCCGAGCTGATAGACGTTTGGTTTGATTCAGGGGCTATGCCTTTTGCACAGTATCATTATCCTTTCGAGAATAAAGAGCTGTTCGGAAAGAAGTTTTTCCCGGCAGATTTTATTTGCGAAGGAATTGACCAAACACGCGGCTGGTTTTATACTCTTCATGCAATCGCAGTAATGCTGTTCGATAATGTTGCCTTCAAAAACATAATTGTCAACGAGCTTATTCTTGACAAAAACGGCTTGAAAATGTCCAAGTCAAGAGGAAATACAGTCGATCCGTTTGAGCTGTTTGATAAATACGGAGCCGATGCAACAAGATGGTATCTTGTTACTAACAGTCCCCCATGGCGTCCAACTCTTTTTGATGAAGAAGGATTGGTTGAAGTTCAAAGAAAATTTTTCGGAACGCTGGTTAACACTTATTCTTTCTTCGCTTTATATGCAAACATTGATAAATTTAAATTTAAAGAAGAGCCGCTGCCTTATGAACAACGAACAGAAATCGATAGATGGATTATCTCCAAGCTTAATTCGTTAGTAGCGGAGTACGAAACGTTGATGGATGCTTACGATGTAACAAAAGCGGCAAGAGCAGTTTCTAATTTTACAATTGATCATCTGTCAAATTGGTACGTTCGCCGCAGCCGAAGACGTTTTTGGAAATCCGAGATGAATCTTAGCAAACTTTCAGCTTATCAAACATTGTATGAATGTTTAATAACCGTTGCTAAGCTTACCTCACCGTTTGCGCCGTTTATCGCCGAAGAGATTTATCAAAATTTAAACTCGATTACAAAAAAAGATGAAAACGAATCGATTCACTTGACAAGTTTCCCCAAAATTTCTTATATAGATAAAGAGCTTGAAGAAAAAATGGACATCGCACAGCGCATTGTATATTTGACCCGCGCTATGCGTGCAAAATCTAATTTAAAGGTACGGCAGCCGCTGCAAAAAATTATGGTCGTAGTTGATAAATCAAAACGCAGTGCACTTGAAAATATGAAAGACGTGATTTTGGATGAGGTGAATATAAAGGAGTTAATTCCACTGCACGACGATTCCGAAATTGTAAACAAAAATGCAAAGGCAAATTTTAAATCGATCGGTCCTAAATTCGGGAAGAAAGTAAAAGCAGCCGCGGCAGCTATTGGTCAATTCGGTAAAAATGAAATAGCTGATTTGGAAGCCGGCAAATCGGTTGTAATAAATGTTGATGGCAAAGAATTATTAATTGCACCCGAAGATGTAGAAGTTATAAGTTCAGAAATCACAGGCTGGATTGTTGAAAGCGATGAAAGCGTAACGGTTGCTCTTGATACCGAATTAACTCCGGAACTAATAGCCGAAGGGTTGGCAAGGGAGTTTGTGAACAGAATACAAAATATGCGCAAGGATGCCTGTTTTGAAGTAACCGATAGAATTAAAATATCGTTTAACGGCAGTCCTGAGCTTGTTGAAGCCATTAATGCTTTTAGCGACTATGTTTCTAACGAAACATTAGCCGAATCACTAATTAATGAAAATAAAAACAACGGTACAATTCCAAAGGATGGTTCCGATAAACAGGAGTGGAAGATAGGCGAATTCAACTGCTCCATTAAAATAGAAAAGGTAAATTCGTAAAATAAGGAGTCCCTACGATGGCAAAGAAAAGTACAACGAAAAAAGCAACTGCAAAAAAAGCTGTACGCGCTTCAGCCAAAAGCAAGACTGTTGCAGCTAAAAAAACCACTGTTAAGAAAAAGACAGTAAAAGCTGTAAAGACAAAACCCGCAGTTAAGAAAACTGCTGCGAAGGTAAAAATAAAAAAGACCGCTCCGGTTAAAAAAGAAGCGGAGAAAAAAACCACTAAGAAAAAAATTGCTGAAGAAAAAGCAGTTAAAATTTCTGCGGCAGCTAAGCCCCGCAAAAAGGAAAAAGAGAAAGAAGAAATTGAAGAAGCTGATTTTGTAAGTGCAGCTGAAGCACGAGCTAAGGCGCTTGAGAAAATTAAAAAATACAGCCAAAAAGATCTCGAGCACTTCAAGGAAATCATTCTCGAAAAGCGTGATGAGATAATTGAGCAGCTTCAAAACTTAAGAGATCAGATGCTCGATCCTACAACCGGCGAGTATATAAACGAAAATTCACCTTACTCGCTTCATATGGCTGAGCAGGGAACCGACGCAATGGAACGCGAAAAAACTTTTCTGTATGCTCAGCGTGAAAATAAGTTTTTAGGTTATTTAGAAGATGCTCTTAAACGAATTGAAGCCGGAACGTACGGAATCTGCGTTGAGTGTATAGAAGAGCCACAGCATTTGTGCGAAACATGTCCACTGATTCCTAAAGCAAGATTGGAGGCAGTTCCGCACAGCCAGCTTTGTCTCCCTATTAAGCAGCGGCAGGAAAAAAGATAGATTCTTTTAAATTCATGAGTCTTCTCTAAAATGGTATTTTCACTAAGGAAATGTTTCGATTATTAAGAATATTCGCATCCAAAATTTCCAAATAAAACATTTTTAGATACGCCTCATTCATAATTCAGGAATAATTATTGAAGGTATTAATTTTCTCGGTTCTCATTACATTTATTGACCAGGCAACAAAGATATCATTAAAGGGGCTTTCCGTTCCTTTTTTAAATTTTGAACATCAGGGGATGTTTCAAGGTCAAAAAATTCCTTTTCTATACGGTTTATTAAATCTTTATGTAGTTGAGAATCAA
The DNA here is from genome assembly GCA_964612385.1 of uncultured Ignavibacteriaceae bacterium. Taxonomy (GTDB): domain Bacteria; phylum Bacteroidota; class Ignavibacteria; order Ignavibacteriales; family Ignavibacteriaceae; genus JAGUYG01. The sequence goes on along the minus strand of CAZTDB010000043.1, from coordinate 4,876 downwards.
GGGATTGCATTTGGTATATACTTTGGATCCGGATTTCAACCTTTCATCAGCATTCTAACTTTAATTACTGCTGCCGGTTTAATCGTCTATCTGTTCCGGATAAGAAACAAACCTTTGCTGATGCGCCTATCTCTTGCTTTTATTATCGGAGGTGCCGCAGGTAATCTTTTAGACAGACTTTTCTACGGAGTAATTTACGGATACGCTCCGGTTCTTCAGGGCAGTGTAGTTGATTTCATTAATATTAATTTCTCAAGCTTACAACTGCTCGATAAAATTTTAGGTGCTTATGTATTTAACATTGCGGATGCTGCTATTACACTTGGAACATTATTTTTTATTTTATGCTACAGAAAGCTAAATTCGAGCGGGGCTCGGCAGCCGCAGATACCCGAAAATATTTTAGCAGAAAGCCGGGAGTAACTTGAAAGTATTAATCGTTTCGGTTGTTGTCATTTTAATTGATCAGGTATCTAAGCTTTTAGTTAAAGGTTTTTCAATCCCTATTTTAAATATTAATTATGAGGGAATGTACCACGGGCAGCGTATTCCTATTATAGGCGACTTCTTCCGGCTAACCTTTATTGAAAATCCAGGCATGGCATTCGGGCTTGATCCGGGTGACGGCTTTAAACTTTGGATTTCAATCTTTTCTTTAATTGCCAGCGTAGGAATTGTCATCTATCTTTTTATAATTAGAAACCATCGTTTGAGTTTGCGCATCGCACTTGCTTTCATATTAGGCGGTGCGATAGGCAATTTAATCGATAGAATGTTCTATGGAGTATTTTACGGTTATGCACCGCTATTTTACGGCAAGGTAGTTGATTTTTTGGATTTTGATTTCTTCGATATTACAATTTTCGGCAGAAGCTATGATAGATGGCCCATCTTTAACTTTGCCGATGCCGCTGTTACGATTGGAGTTCTAATATTAATTTTTTTCTACCGCGATAAACACGAAGAAAAACCTGTTGAACAACCGCTGGAAACAGATGAATTTATAAC
>CAZTDB010000043.1:0-3858 GCA_964612385.1 uncultured Ignavibacteriaceae bacterium | reverse complement strand
ATAACAACCCACCAAGAAGCTGATATTATTTTAGCAGATGACAATAATGATAACCTTCAAAAGAGTGAGGGTAATGAAAACGAATCCACTCTGAAAGGAAATTCCGATGACGAAGATAATAACGGAGAAAAGCTACCGCTTTGAAGTTCCGGATGGAAAGAAAAAAGAAAGACTCGATCTATATTTAGTCAGCCACATCGAAAACGCCACACGGTCTAAAGTACAAAAATTAATTGAAGCGCAGCTTGTAAAAGTTAACGGAAAAATAGTTAAGGCAAGTTATCAGGTACAGCCCGGTGATATAATTGAAGCTGTGCAGCCAATTACTCCCCGTCCAGAAAGTGCCGAACCGGAAGAAATATCTCTCGACATTGTGTATGAAGATGATTATTTATTAGTCGTTAACAAACCTGCCGGTATGGTAGCCCACCCTGCTTACGCCAATTATACCGGGACACTCGTGAATGCACTGCTTTATCACACAAAAAAACTAAGCGGATTAAATGAACCCGGCAGACCGGGGATCGTGCACCGGTTGGATAAAGATACAAGCGGATTGTTAGTAGTCGCCAAAGATGATTATACTCATGCAATGCTGGCTTCTCAATTTTCAAAACATACTATTAAGAGAGAATATTGGACGGTTGCGTGGGGTGTCTTTAATGAAAAGTCAGGAGAAATTTCATCCTACATTACACGCAGTAAATCGGACAGGAAAAAATTTACCGCGAGTAAAGCCGGAGGAAAACATGCACTAACTTTGTATGAAGTTTTGAAAGAGTATGAATTTACCTCGCTGTTAAAATTAACACTTAAAACCGGAAGGACTCATCAGATAAGAGTTCATTTGTCTGCAGCGGGACATCCAGTCTTTGGCGATCCAGTTTACGGAGGCAGGCAAATCCACGCCGGTTCTAATCTTCTGAAAATAAAAAGCCATGTGCAAAATCTTTTAGAAATAATGCCGCGTCAGGCACTTCACGCAAAAACACTTGGCTTCATTCATCCGCACACTAAAAAGGAAATGGAGTTCGATTCAGAATTACCTGAAGATATGAAGATGCTGATTGAGAAGTTGGAGTGAGAAATAAAAATTGTGGTTAGAAAGCCATCTATTAACATTCTCTCTTCTCAAAGGGGGATTTCTAAGGAATAAAACCTGAATTAATTTTTTTGTGGTTATCTAAAAGAGACCTGCAGCTAAAGCTGACGGTAAGTGAAAAAAATTGTTTTAACCACTCACTTACCGTTCGCTTCAACGAACGGATCAACGAATCCCCAAAACACAACCGGGGCTTTAGTCCGAATAAACACTATGAAGAGATCCTCAAATCCACTGAGATAAAATTTCTTTTCGAGGGGAAGCAATTACTACTTTCTGAACTAACAAACCTTTACTCCTTATCGCATTTACTCCCGCATCTACAGCCGATTGAACTGCAGCCACTTCACCCGTCAGCATAACGTAACCTTTACCTCCGATAGCCATAGCAAGGTAAACTGTAATAAGCTCAACCTTTGCTGCTTTTACTGCGGCGTCGGCTGCTTCAATAATTGATGCAACAGAAAATGATTCGATTACACCCAGCGCATTCAACTCGGAAGGAACATTTACTCCGCTAATTGCAGGAAAGATTGAACGGTGAACATTCGGTATGATAAAATGATCCACTACTTCATCGCCTCCAACCATTCCCCCCGCCTCAACACTTGCGTTTACTGCATCAACGTCTCCCCCGATAAGAACCATATATTTTCCGGGGCATATACTTCTGTTAACAATTATTTCCACGCTGGCTTGTTTCAGCATGGCATCCGAAACTTCAATTCCTTTTGCAATGCTTGAAAGCTCGACTAATCCGATAGAAGTTTTCATAAATTAAGTCCTTTACGCTTCGTTGGATGTAATTAGTATTCCATTACCGGTAATTTTTGATACTAAGCCGTTGATGCTCGCATGAATCGGTGTGCCTAATTTATCTTCGGGAACTTTTCCGATTAAATCACCTTTTTTAACTATATCACCTTCTTTAACGCAAACCGCAGCAGCTTCCCCAAAATTATTTTTGAAAGGAATCAAAACTTCTTTCACTTTTTTATCGCGCTTTATGAATTCTGCTTTTCTATCATACGGTTTTATTCCAAGCCTTTGGTAAAGCATACTAATCGGTATTTCTCTTCCGTCTCTTACGGGATGAACATCTCTGAATACCAATTCCAATTCTTCTTTTGTGAATCCTTTATTTTCTTTGCGAAGTTTAACTTTGGTATCGGCACAAATGTTTTTCGGATCTAATTTTTCAGGACAAGCAAACAGCGAACAAACATTACACTCGCAGCAATTTGCAGCCCAAAGACTTAACCTTTCCTTTTCATTCCCCGTCATTTGTAATGAACGCATTACGAGGTGGGGCTGAATAGGATAACCAAGAATATATCTTGGACACAATTCCGTACAGAAAGAACATTGATCGCAGGTGCTGTGTCCGGATTTGTTGTAAACTTTTTGAGTGGCTGTTTTCCTAATTGTTAAGTTATGCTCTTGAGGTAAAACGATTAACGCTCCTAAAGTTTTTGTAACGGGCAATAACAAATCGGTTTCAACTCCGCCCATCATTACACCTCCGGTAAAAATCGCCGGATGTGCTGTAGTAAATCCGCCTGCTAATTCTATACAATCTTTAAAGCTCGTACCGATTGGAATAACCGTGGTAATAGCTTTCTTAACGGCACCGGTTATAGTAAGATATTTTTCAGTAACAGGTTCACCCTCAACTGCTCTTGCAATATTTACGAGCGTTTCAACGTTGTTTACGAGGCATCCAACATGCAGCGGAATACCGCCGGGGGGAATTCGTCTGCCGGTTACATCATAAACTAAGATATACTCATCACCTGCGGGATAAACATTTTCAATCATGAAGATGTCCATATTTACCTTTGCAGCAAGGGGACGAAGCAACTCTGCAACATCTCTATTTTTTTTCTTTATTGCGATTGTAACTTTTGCAGCGGAAGTAATTTCCCGTACTATTTCAAGTCCGAGAATAAGCTTCTTCATTTCCTGAAGCATAACTTCGCGGTCCTTATAAAGAAGCGGTTCGCACTCCACACCGTTTGCAATAACGTGATCTACTTTTGCGTCAAGCTTTTTATATGCAGGAAATCCGGCCCCGCCCGCACCGACTACTCCGGCATTTCGTATTTTATTTAATGCTTTAGGTTTATTCATTTGTGTTTGTACTTAGCACGATTGTTCAAATTACACTTTAAATCGAAATAATCTTTACGAAAGAATACCTATTAACGTTAATGCATGATTGCTTATTGATTTATCTTACAAACCAATCGCAATCACTTATAATAATCTTCTAACAGAATTCTTCCCCACTTTGCAGGAATATCAAAAGTAATTTTTTCGCTCATCACTTCAATGTTTTGTTTGTTCAATAAATCGTTGTAATATTCTTTATGTTCAACCTTCAATTTAACGTTTGCCGGTTTGGTGCCGTTATTTAATGCAACGATAATTTTTTGCTTGCCGTAACTTCGTGAAAAGATATAAATTTCTTTTTCATCATCAATCAGCAAGGTTTCGAAATCTCCAAGCTGAAGTGCCTCATATTTATTTCTTATTTGAATCAGCTTTTTATAATGATTAAAGAGTTCGTGGTTGAATTCAACTTTATCAGACTGCGGTTTCAAAGTCTGACCGGGAAGAGTGATTTCATCTTCATAAATTAAATTATCCCAAACCATTGGCTTTCGGCAGTCAGGATCGTTAGCGCCCCACATACCAGCCTCATCGCCGTAGTAAATATAAGGTGCACCAAGATAAGTCATCTGAAAAATTGCAAG